>NZ_CBIFYV010000054.1:0-29134 GCF_966187215.1 Thermophilibacter sp. | reverse complement strand
TTTCCCATGCGGCCCTCTCACGGCCTCCAAGTTAACGCATGGAAGAAACGGGCTTTACCTCCCTCGCTCATTTGGTCGTGCCCATGCTTCAAGTTGACGCGGGGGCACGGGACAAGCGACGTTCTTCTCGCCCCTTGGCGGCCGCCGGGTGTGCACAAGCGTCTATCTGACGCATGTGCATGAGGGGGCTCAGGGCGAGACGGGACGCATCGAGAAGGACGGGCGAGAAACGCGCATCACCACCCCCTCCCCGCGTGACGAATCCGTCACGGGCGCGTCACGCGCGCGCCAGCCGGCCCGCCCACCATAGAATCGAACCTGAAACCTCGCCAAGGGAGGCGCCATGGACATCCTGCAGGTTGAGCACCTGACCAAGACCTACGGCTCGGGCGACACGGCCGTCCGCGCGCTCGACGACGTGAGCCTGACCGTGGGCACCGGCGAGTTCGTGGCCATCATCGGCAGCTCGGGCTCGGGCAAGTCCACGCTGCTGCACATGATCGGCGGCGTGGACCGGCCCACCTCGGGCACCGTGCGCGTCTCGGGCGAGGACGTGTTCCAGCGCTCCGACGAGCAGCTCGCCGTGTTCCGCCGCCGCGAGGTCGGCCTGGTCTACCAGTTCTACAACCTCGTGCCCGTGCTCGACGTGGTCGAGAACATGTGCCTGCCCGTGCTCATGGACGGCAGGCCCGTCAACGAGCGGCGCCTGCGGGCCATGCTCCGCACGCTGGGCCTCGAGGGCCGCGAGCACCACCTGCCCAACCAGCTCTCCGGCGGCCAGCAGCAGCGCGTGGCCATCGGGCGCGCCCTCATGAACGCGCCGGCCGTGGTGCTGGCCGACGAGCCCACCGGCAACCTCGACTCCAGGAACTCCGCCGACATCATGGAGCTCCTCCGCAGGTCGAACCGCGAGCTCGGCCAGACGCTCGTGGTGGTCACGCACGACGAGGACGTGGCGCTGATGGCCGACCGCGTGATCTCGATGGAGGACGGCCGCGTGGCCTCCGACACGAGGGCGAGGTGAGCGGCATGGCCAAGCACTTCAGAAGCGAGAGGGACCGGCGGAGCGAGAAGGACCGGCGGGACGAGAAGGACCGCGCCGCCGCGGACGGCGCGCCGCTGGTGGGTCCCCTCTCCCGTCACGTGTTCCGGAGCTTTACCATCAAGTCGCTCAGGGCCAACCGCGTGCGCACCGTGGTCACGATCGTGGGCGTGGCGCTCGCGTGCGGCCTGCTCACGGCCGTGATGGCAAGCGTCACGAGCCTGCGCTCGGCACTGCTCGAGCGCCAGCGCGCCCTGGACGGCGTTTGGCAGGAGGGCTTCGACTACACCGACGACGCCACGATCGGGCGGCTCAAGTCGCTCGCCGGCGGTCACCTCGACCGCCTGGCCACCCGAGGCGACCTCGGCGCGGCGGCGCTCTCCGGCGACAACGCCTTCTACAGCGGCCCCTACCTCGGCGTGGTCACCCTCGCGCAGGAGGACGCCAGCATGCCGCGCGCCGCCGGCGACACGGCCCACGACGTCGTTGCGGAGCCCGACGTTGAGTCGGGCCGCCTGCCCGAGCGGCCCGGGGAGATCGCGCTTCCCTACTACCTGCAGGGCGTCGAGCTCACGGACGGCGCGACCCAGCTCGACAGCGTGGACGCCGGCGCGGTCTCCGAGGGGCCGCTCACACTCGGCTCCACCGTCACGCTGTCGGCGGGCCGGCGCACGTGGCTCGACGGCGATCCGCGCCCCATCCCCTCGGGGAGCCCCCTCAACGCGGACTACTCCTACGAGACAGACGACGAGGGCAACTACGTCTCCGAGACCGAGACCCCGCTCGAGACGATCACCGACGTCGGTGCGCCGCGCACGTTCACGGTGGTCGGCTTCGTCGCCCCGTCCTACGCCGATGGCGACGCCGCCTACGTCTGCCCCGACGAGCCGGCGCTCGCCGCCTCGGGCGGGGTGGTGAGAAGCGCGTACTTCTCGACCACGGGCTACGCGAGCCACGACGAGCTCCGGGACCTCATGGTCGGCCTGCTCGGCGAGGACGGCAGCTACTCCGAGAACAACGGCCTGCTGCTGTACCAGGGACTCGCCGCCTCCCGGCAGATCTTCGACTCGCTCTCGCAGGTGGCGGCCGTGCTCGCCGCGGTGATCGTCGTGGCGGCGGTCTCGCTCATCTCCAACGCCTTCAGGATCTCCATCTCGGAGCGCACGCGGCAGTTCGGCCTGCTCTCCTCACTCGGCGCCTCGCGCCGGCAGCTCAGGCGCACGGTCTTCACCGAGGCGGCGCTGCTCGGCGTCGCAGGCATCCCCCTCGGGCTCGCGCTCGGCCTCGCCGCGACCGCCGCGGTCTTTGCCGTGACCGCCGAGGGATGGGCCTTCATGCTGGGCGACGGCGTCACGATGAGCCTCGTGATCGCCCCGCTCGACCTGGCCCTCGCCGCCGGGCTCACCGCGGTCACGCTCCTGGTCAGCGCCTTCGCGCCCGCGCTGCGCGCGAGCCGCGTCTCGGCCGTGGACGCCATCCGCCAGGCCCACGACGTGCGGCCGAGCCGCCGCCTGCGGCGCCTGTTCCGGCGCCGCCGCGACGCAATGGACGACCTCTCCACCGACGGCCGCCGCCCGCGCGGCCTGGCGGCGCGCCTCGGGGGCATGCCGGCGTTTCTCGCCCGGCGCACCCTCGCCGTGTCCGCGAGCAAGTCCCGCGTGGCCGCGGCCGCGCTCGCCGTCTCGGTGGCGCTGCTCGTCACGGCGGGCCTGCTCTCGGACTACCTCACCGGGGCCATGGGCTATCTGGACTACGGAAGCTCCGACCTCGAGATGTACCTCTCCTCGCAGGACTCCTCGAGCGACATCGCCGAGGACCCCGTGGCGTCGAACCTGGAGGGCATCGTCGCCGACGTCGCCGGGGTGGCCGGCGTGCGCGAGGGCAGCGTGAGCGGCGTGGCGCGCGCAGCGGCCGACGTCCACCTGGGCGAGGGTGACGTGAACTGGGACGGCGTGGACACCTTCAACGAGCGCACCGACTACGCCGGCCTCCAGCTCGACCGCCAGGGCTACGGCCAGGCCACGGTCTGGCTGGTAGACGACGGCACGTGGCGGCGCCTCGCGAGCGAGCTGGGGCTCGGCGAGGGCGACGCGGACCCCGCGCACCTCTCGTGCGTTGCGTTCAACCTGCTCAACGCCACCAACGCCGACACCTACGGCTCCGTCTCGCCGCTCACCGGGAGCGCCGACGCGATCGACGTGCTCCTGCCGCCGGCCGACCTCGCCGACAACGAGTGGATCGGCATGGGAGAGGACGGCAGCCACTCCCTCAAGCGCGCCGACCGCGCGAGCGGCACGGTGACCGACGTCGCCCCGGTCTCCGAGCTCGGCCTCGAGAGCGTGAGCGTGCCCGTGGACGCCTACGCCACGGACCTCGGCGACGACTTCCCGATCGGGACCGCCACGCTCTCCGGCGTCGACTCGGTCTCGCTCGTCATGCCGATGCGCGCGGCACGCGAGAGCGGGCTCGCCGACGCGATGCGGCTCTCCCTGACCGAGTTCTACGCCCGCTTCGCCGACGGGGCCGACGAGGACGCGGTCATCGACGGCATCCAGGACGTGCTCGCCGCACGCGGCGACGTGGGCTCCTCCCAGATCATGAACATCCGCGAGGCCCTGCGCGAGTACCGCGCGATGACCTACACCGTCAACGTCTTCCTCTACAGCTTCATCGCAATCACGATGGCGATCGCCGTGGCCAACGTCTTCAACACGATCGCCTCCGGCCTCATGCTGCGCACGCGCGAGTTCGCGACGCTGCAGTCGGTGGGCATGGGGCGCCGGGCGTTCCGGCGGATGATCGTGCTGGAGTGCGCGGACTTCGCGGCAAAGGGGCTGGTCGGCGGCATCGTGCTGGCGACGCTCGTGAACGTGGCGATCTACTCGGCGCTCTCGAGCTCAATCTCGACGCTTGAGATCGCGATGCCGTGGGGCCACGTCGCCCTCGCGTTCGCCGTGGTGGTGGCCGTGCTCGCCCTGAGCGCCGGCTACGCGCTGAGAAAGACGCACGCGATGAACATCGTGGAGGCCCTGCGCGCCGAGGTCCTGTAGCGCGCCGCGAAACAAAGGGGACGGAGGTCTTTGTCACATCAGCCTGTCGTGACAAAGACCTCCGTCCCCTTTGTCACACCCCCGTCCCCATCGTCTCGGCCCCTACTCCTCGGGCGGCACCGCCGGGGCGTCCGCGCCCTTCTCGGCCTCCCCCGCGGCCAGCATCTGCTCGAACATGCTCGCGGTCTGCGTGAAGTCGCTCGGCAGCACCACCGTGGACGCCTTGCCGGTCTTGGCGAAGTCGCTCATCATCTCGGTCCACTGCGTGAACATGAAGAGCTGGTTGGCCTCCGTGTCCGAGACGCCCGTCTCCTGGATGGTCTCGAGCGACTCCTTGATGCCGCTCGCGATGGCCTTGCGCTGGTTGGCGATGCCCTCGCCGGCCTTCTCCATGGCCTCGGCCTCGGCCTGCGCCTCGGTCACGCGGCGGATGCGGTCGGCCTCGGCGAGGTCCTGCGCGGCGGCCTTGGTGCGCTGCGCGGCGTTGATCTGGTTCATCGAGTCCTCGACCTCGGCGGGCAGCGCGATCTTGGTGATGAGCGTCGAGACGAGCGTGAAGCCGTAGGCCGCCATCTGCTCGGAGACCGTGGCGTTGACGTCCTTGGCGATGTCGTCCTTCTTGGCGAAGACCTCGTCGAGCGTGTAGACCGGGATCGAGCTGCGCAGCGCGTCGGTGATGAAGTCGCGCATCTGCGCCACCGGCTGCTGGAGCATGTAGTAGCTGCGGTAGACGCCGGACTGCTGGGGCTGGGCGCCGCGCTCGTAGCTCACGTGGTACTGCGCCGAGACCTCCAGGCCGATGGTCACATTGTCCTCGGTCTTGCAGTCGATGTTGAAGCCGTTCTTCATCGTGCGCAGGCTCACCGTGGCCGCCTTGCGGTCGACGAACGGGATCTTGGCGTGCAGGCCCGCGCCCACGATCTTGTAGAACTTGCCCAGCCGCTCGATGATCACGGCGTGCTGCTGCTTGACCACGTAGAACAGGTTTCCCGAGACGAGCCCCACGACCACGAAGACCACCAGGACGAGGAGAAGTACGGCAAGAAGCTCAGGCATGGCGCGCTCCTTAGGACGGCTTACGTAGCCCTAGCATAGCGCCCCGCCCGGCGCGCCTATACTCGAAACGGTCAGGATGTCGTAAAGGGGGAGCGTATGGCGGCACCGACCGGGCGGCCCTCGACGCGGCGGATGCCGCGCTCTCCGACCTTCTCGCCGACCCAGCCTCGGGAGAGCTCCACGACGCGGTGGCCTCCTACCTCGACCAGCGCTGCACCGACCGGCTCGGGCTCACGGCCGCCGAGCTGGGCGTGGACACCGACGCCTGGGTGACCCTGCTGCTCGGCGAGGTGAGCTACCGGCCCGACGAGGCCTTCACCTACGACGACGGGACGGGCTCGGCCTGGGTCTACCTCACCTGCCCGAGCGCCTACGACGCGTTCTCCGAGTTCTACGACGCGGTCAGGCCCTACCTCGAGGACGAGGGGCTCTTCGAGTGGGGCGACCCCGTGGGCGAGACACTCACCGAGGCTCAGCGCGCCGAGGTGGCGCGGCTGCTCCGACAGGCGCAGGGCGTCGACGTCACGGGCACCGAGATGCTGCGGAGCTATGACGTCACGTACCGGGGCGGCGCGTGGGTCGTGGACGAGGGTCAGGTCACGGAATCGTTGCGCTCGGGACTCGACATCTCCTAGTCTCGACGCGTGGGCGTGAATACCGGCCCCGCCCGGCGGGTAGAAGAGAGTGGCTGGAACGTGGCGGCGTCTGAGGGGGTTCGCATGGACACGGTTGACGAGAGGGGCCTCTCCTCCCTGACGGGTGGTCGCGAGGGCATATTCCCGGCCGCGGCGCACGAGGTGGTGCCCGCCGCCGACGGCCCGGCCCCGATCGAGGGACGCCTGCGCAAGGCCCCGCTGCGCGTGCCCGACAACTACGAGGCGTGCAGCGGCTTCACGCTGTTCGGGCGGCGCATCCGCACGCTGCTCTACTCCACCGACGTGGCGGCGATCCGCAACTCCAACGCCGACGCGATCTTTGCTGTCTACCCCTTCACCGCGCAGCCCGCCATCACACAGGCCCTGCTCACCGTGGCCGAGGCGCCGCTCTTCGTGGGCGTGGGCGGCGGCACCACCACCGGCCGGCGCGCCGCCGAGCTGGCCGCCGTCTCCGAGATGCAGGGCGCCGCCGGCGTGGTGCTCAACTCGCCGGCCACCCCCGAGATGGTGGCGCAGGTGGTCTCCACCGTAGACATCCCCGTGGTGGCCACGATCACGCGCTTCGACGCCGAGGCCGCCGAGAAGGTCTCGGCCGGTGCGCGCATCGTCAACGTGGCGGCCGGGCGCGCCACCGCCGAGGTGATCGCCGAGCTGCGCGCCGCGTTCCCCGCGCTGCCGATCATCGCCACCGGCGGGCGCGACGACGAGAGCGCCGCCGCCACGGTGGCCGCCGGCGCCAACGCACTGATCTGGGCGCCGCCGAGCGTCGTTGAGCTGCAGCGCGACATGATGGTGCGCTACCGCGAGAAGGCCGAGCGCGCGGCCGAGCAGGCCGGCGAGGCCGCGGACGAGACCGTGGCGACCGTCGTGGGCGTGCCCGACATCACCGACATGCCGGTGGCCGACGTGCCCAACGGCGTGGTCGAGAGCGTCCCGCCCGAGGTCGAGGAGGCCGAGCAGATCGGCGAGGAGGACTTCGTGAGCCCGTACCGCGGGCGGCTGCCGCGCCTGCCGTTCTTCGGCCGCCGCAAGCGGTAGCGCGGGCTTCTCGCCGTCCTTCTCGGCAAGCTCCTGCCGATCCGAACGGAATCGCACGTCGGACCGTTCGGATTGGCAACAGAAACTTCTTTCACCTGCCAAAGCGAACGTCTCGGCGCGACATTTCGTTCGTGACGGCGGGAGCAACGAAACCCTGTCATGCTCAGCGGCGCAGCAACGAGGACCAGTCGACCGCGGGCGCGGGATCGGTCCGCGCGGGCGGCGAACCGAGGCGCGGGACGCCGTAGAAGTCGAGCTTGCGGACGAGCTCGCTAACGCCGGCCGCCTCCTCGTACGTGAAGCGGGCCACCGAGACGTCATACGCGGTGATCAGTCCCTCGCGCGAACGCTGGTCGAGAAGGACCTGCTCGGGCGTGCGGCCGCGCGTCATCGCAGGGTCGCGCAGCTTGCGCGCGCCGTCGCACTCCCCCACGATCACGCGGCCGTCGGCGCGCACCCAGACGAAGTCGGCCCTGAAGCCCCGCCCGGGGTGAATCGGGTCGGGCACCCAGACCTGCAGGTCAGGCAGCATGAAGCCCTGCTCGATCATGACCGCGCGGGCGATGGACTCGCCGCCGCTCTCGGCGCGGCCGTCCGCGTGCGCCAGGACGGCGAGCGCTCGGTCGGCGCCGTGACAGGAACCCTCGCGGTCGCGGATGTAGGAGGCTAGCCAGGAGACGCTTCGTCCGCGCGCGGCGAAGTCGGCCACCACGAGCGCCTCCCTGAACTCCAGCCAGCGCAGGCAGTCGAGCACGGTGCGCGCGAAGGGCGTCACCCGCACCCCCAGGCGCTCGACGGGCCTCTCGCCTTTCTCCTCGTCGAGCGTCAGGCGATGCCGGGCGATGCCCGGGACGGCCCTCCAGCCACCCTTTGCCGCAACCAGGTGCAGGGTGCGCAACAGCCCCCATGAGACGTCCGCCCCGTACACGAGCGCCGCCGACGGTCCGCAGAACACCCACTCGGGATGACGCTGATGAAGGCCGCGCATGAGGGCGAGCGCGCGCTCGGCGGGGTCGGCCGCCTCCCATGACTCGCGACGAACGTAGAGCCCCGGCGCCGGGCGCAGCACCGTGCCGTCCTTCCCCATCCGACGGGAGAGCGCCGCGCGCAGGCGGTCGTCGCTCACCGGCAGGCACGACCCCATGCGCTCCGCCGCGTCGAGCAGATCGGCGAGCTCCCGGTCAACCGCCTCGCTCATGGCACCACCCCCAGGGGACAGTGTTTCAGAGACCGCGACCCCTTGCCTCTCCGTTAGCTGTCACCAAGCTTTCACGCCCCCTCTGAGCAGCGTCATCCCGCTATCGGGCTCATCCGGTTGGCCGCGGGCGGTGGCGTGTTCTCGGCAGACGGCAGCACGGAGCCGCCCGCGACGGGGACGCGCGCCTATGACCGTCTTCTTGTGTCACGGACCTGGCGCTTCTCGGCAAGCTCCTGCCAATCCGAACGGAATCACACGCCAGGCCGTTCGAATGTGCAGCAGAAACTTCTTTCACCCGCCAAAACGAACGTTCCGGCGCGACATTTCGTTCGGATCGGCGGGAGCCGTGCGCACGAAGCGGGCTCGCACGCGCATAATGGTCGCAGGGCAGCCACGCGCGAGAGGAGCCGCACATGCGAGAGCTCGAGGACCGCATCAGGACGGAGGGCGTCGTCCGCGCGGGCGGCGTCCTCAAGGTCGACGGCTTCCTCAACCACCGCTGCGACGTGGGCCTCTACGACCGCATGGGCGCCGAGTGGGCGCGGCTGTTCGCGGGCCGGCGCGTGGACAAGATCCTCACGATTGAGACCTCGGGCATCGGCATCGCGTGCGTGGCGGCGCGCCACTTCGGCGACGTGCCGGTGGTCTTCGCGCGCAAGACCGAGTCACGCAACATGGACGGCGAGCAGCTGCGCGCCCGCGTCCACAGCTACACCAAGGGCCGCGACTACGACGTCATGGTCGCCCGGCGCTTCCTCTCCCCCGGCGAGCACGTGCTCGTCATCGACGACTTCCTCGCGATGGGCGCGGCGATGGACGGCCTGCTCCAGATCTGCGACCAGGCGGGCGTCGTGGTGGAGGGCATCGGCGTCGCCATCGAGAAGGCCTTCCAGCCGGGCGGCGCTCGGCTGCGCGAGCGCGGCTACCAGGTGGAGGCGCTCGCGCGCGTGGCGTCGATGGACGCCGAGACCGGCACGATCGAGTTCGCGTAGCGGACGCTGCCTCGGCGGCCCCTCAAGCCTCTCACAGATTTCCCGTTGACATATGATCGCTCGCTCATATAATCGTTGTCAGCACGAACATATGAGCATTTGTTCAGATGTTCAGAGCAACCGACAGCGAGAAGGGAGCCGTCATGGCAGAGGAGATCGCCCCCGGCGAGACCCCGTCCGAGATGCCCGACGAGGAGCTGCTCTACGACCTCGCCGACCTCTTCAAGGTCTTCAGCGACACCACGCGCATCAAGATCCTCTTCGCCCTCATGGGGCGCGAGCTCTGCGTGGCCGACATCGCCGAGGAGACCGGCTCCACCCAGAGCGCCGTGAGCCACCAGCTGCGCACGCTCAAGTCGGCCCGGCTCGTGCGCTTCCAGCGCGACGGGCGCAACGTGCTCTACTCGCTCGCCGACGACCACGTCTACACGATGCTCAACCAGGGCATGAGCCACATCTGCGAGTAAGCGAGAAGAACGGGGCGGCCGCGACCGCCGACAGAAGGGACACGCCATGCGCAAGTCATTCAAGCTCGACGAGATCGATTGCGCCACCTGCGCGCAGAAGCTCCAGGACGCCATCGAGAAGGTCGAGGGCGTCGAGAAGGCCAGCGTCAACTTCATCACGCAGAAGCTCACGCTCACCGCGCCCGACGACCGCTTCGACGATGTACTCGACCGCGTGGTCAGGCTCGCCGCCGACCTCGAGCCCGACTGCGAGATCGTCCGCTAGCGCGTCCTCGCGGGCCAGGGAGCCGCTCGGTCGCGCGCTCACTTCGCCGCTGCGCGGCTCAGAAGTCGCGCGCCGACCGAGCGGCTCCCCCGCATCAGCCATCTCGTCTTCAACAGGGAAAGAACAATGAACAAGAAGCAGCGCCGGTGGCGCAACAGGATCGTCGCGGCGATCGCCGTCTTCGCTCTCATCATGGTCGTCGACAAGACCGGGCTTCTCGCCGGCCTCGTGGGCGCGGCGGCCGAGCCCTACGTAGCCTTCGCGCTCTACCTGGTGCCGTTTCTGATCTCGGGCCACGACGTGCTCGCCAAGGCCGCGCGCAACATCCGCCACGGCGAGGCCTTCGACGAGGCGTTCCTCATGTCCGTGGCCACGATCGGCGCCTTCGCCACGATTCTCTTCCCCGACACCGAGTCCCAGGCGGCCGAGGGCTGCGCGGTCATGCTGTTCTACCAGGTGGGCGAGCTCTTCCAGAGCTACGCGGTGGGCAAGAGCCGCACGTCCATCAGCGAGCTGATGGACATCGCGCCCGACTACGCCAACGTCGAGCGCGACGGCGGGCTCGAGGAGGTGGACCCCGAGGAGGTGGCCGTCGGCGACACAATCGTGGTCAAGCCCGGCGAGCGCATCCCCATCGACGGCGAGGTCGTGGACGGCACGAGCCAGCTCGACACCGCGGCGCTCACCGGGGAGTCCGTCCCGCGCCACGTGGAGCCGGGCGCCGCCGTGATCTCGGGCTGCATCAACATGACCGGCGTGCTGCGCGTGCGCACCACCAAGCCGTTCGGCGAGTCCACGGTCAGCCGGATCCTCGAGCTCGTGGAGAACGCCAGCGAGAAGAAGGCGCGCACCGAGAACTTCATCACCCGCTTCGCGCGCGTCTACACGCCGACGGTGGTCTTCGCGGCGCTCGCGCTGGCCGTGCTGCCGCCGCTCGCCGGGCTCGGCCCCTGGCAGCAGTGGGTCATGCGCGGGCTCACGTTCCTCGTGGTCAGCTGCCCGTGCGCCCTGGTGATCAGCGTGCCGCTCAGCTTCTTCGGCGGCATCGGCGGTGCCTCCAAGATCGGCGTGCTCGTCAAGGGCTCCAACTACCTGGAGCTTCTCGCCCACGTGGACACCGTGGTCTTTGACAAGACCGGAACGCTCACCTCGGGCACCTTCAACGTGGTGGCCGTCCACCCCGAGGCCGGCGTGGACCCCGACTACGTGCTCAGCAACGCCGCGTACGCCGAGGCGTTCAGCGACCACCCGATCGCCGTCTCGGTGCGCGCCGCCTACTCCGGCGACATCGACCGGGCGCGCATCGCCGACGTGCGCGAGGAGTCGGGCCACGGCGTCTCGGCGCGCGTGGACGAGCACGTGGTCGTGGTCGGCAACGAGAAGCTCATGGCCGAGCATGGCGCGAGCTGGCACGACTGCGACCTCACCGGCACGATCCTGCACGTGAGCGTGGACGGCCACTATGCCGGCCACATCGTGATCGCCGACGTGGTGAAGGACGACGCCGCCCAGACGATCCGCGACCTGCACGAGGCCGGCGTGAGCCGCTGCGTGATGCTCACCGGCGACCGCGCGGACGTGGCCGAGGCCGTGGGCGCCAAGCTCGGCCTGGACGAGGTGCGCGCGCAGCTGCTGCCCGAGGACAAGGTGCGCGAGGTCGAGCGGCTGCTGGCCGAGGAGGACAGCGGCCACCGCCTCGCCTTCGTGGGCGACGGCATCAACGACGCGCCGGTGCTCATGCGCGCCGACGTGGGCATCGCGATGGGCGCGATGGGCTCCGACGCCGCGATCGAGGCGGCCGACGTGGTGCTGATGGACGACCACCCGTCCAAGATCGCGGCCGCCATGCGCGTGGCGAGAAAGACCATGCGCATCGTGTGGCAGAACATCGTCTTCGCCATCGGCGTGAAGGTGCTCATCCTGGCGCTGGCGGCCGTGGGCGTGGCCAACATGTGGCTCGCCGTCTTCGGCGACGTGGGCGTGGCGATGATCGCGATCGTGAACGCCATGCGCGCGATGCGCGTGGAGCACTAGAGGGGGCGCCGGTCCCTCTCGACGGGCTGGCGGCGCGCCCCGTCAACCTCCCTGCCACAAACCAGCCGCGATTGGGTAGTTGGCTCCTCCCGCGTCCCACGAGGGCCCCCGTTCGGCACGAAGCCCCTGCGACTGGGTGGTATCTTTGATGCCGGAGAGCCGCTCGGCACCCAATCGGTGCCGATTCTTGGCCGAGCCCTTCTCGCCACCAGCGCTTTTGCTGGCGAGAAGGGCGCGGGACATCAAGGATGCCACCCAATCGCGACGGGTTTGCGCGGGGCGCGGCAGGAACCCCACGCCGGGTCCGTTACTCCCCCACCCTGCCGCCGGTGTAGAGCTGCCAGTAGCGGCCGCGCTGCGCCATGAGCTCGTCGTGGCTGCCGCGCTCGATGATGCGGCCCTGCTCCATGACGCAGATGAGGTCGGCGTTCTTCACGGTGGAGAGCCGGTGCGCGATCACGAAGGTGGTGCGCCCCTCCATGAGCGCGTCCATGCCGGCCTGCACGACCTCCTCGGTGCGCGTGTCGATGGAACTCGTCGCCTCGTCCAGGATCAGCGCCGGCGGGTCGGCCACCGCAGCGCGCGCGATGGCCAGAAGCTGGCACTGCCCCTGGCTGAGCGAGCCACCGTCGCCGGAGATCCGGGTCTGGTAGCCCTCGGGCAGGTGTCGGATGAAGCCGTCGGCACCCACCAGGCGCGCGGCGGCCACGCACTCCTCGTCGGTGGCGTCGAGCCGCCCGTAGCGGATGTTCTCCATCACCGTGCCCGTGAAGAGGTGCGTGTCCTGCAGCACGATGCCCAGGCTCCGCCGCAGGTCGCCCTTCCTGATCTTGTTGACGTTGATGCCGTCGTAGCGAATCTTGCCGTCAGCGATGTCGTAGAAGCGGTTGATGAGATTCGTGATCGTGGTCTTGCCAGCACCGGTGGACCCCACGAACGCGATCTTCTGACCGGGATTGGCGTAGAGCGTGATGTCGTGCAGGACGGTCTTCTCGGGCGTGTAGCCAAAGTCCACGTGGTCCATCACGAGCGCGCCGGCCTGTCGCACGTAGGTGACGGTGCCGTCGGCCTGGTGCGGATGCTTCCAGGCCCAGACGCCCGTGCGCTCCTCGCACGGCTCGACGCCCCCGTCGGGCGTCTCGCGCGCGTTCACCAGCTCCACGTAGCCGTGGTCCTCCTCGCTCCTCTCGTCCATCAGCGCAAAGACGCGCTCGGCGCCGGCCGCGGCCATGGTCACGAAGCTCATCTGCTGGCTCACCTGCGTGATGGGCTGCGAGAAGTTGCGGTTGAGCGTCACAAAGCTCACGAGCGCGCCGATGGTGAGGCCGCCCACCCCGCCGAGCGCCATGGCCGCACCCACGGCCACCACGAGCACGTAGGAGAGGTTACCCAGGTTGCCGTTGATGGGCATGATGAGGTTCGCCATGAGGTTCGCGCGCGTGGAGCTCTCGCGCAGCCGGTCGTTGACGGCGCGGAAGTCGGCGCGGGCGGCGTCCTCGTGGCAGAACACCTTGACGACCTTCTGGCCGTCCATCATCTCCTCGATGAAGCCGTCCACCTCGCCCAGGTCGCCCTGCTGACGCGCGAAGTACCGGCCGGAGAGCGCGGAGAACCGGGCCGTCACGAGCACCATGACGCACACCATGACCACCGAGAGCACCGTGAGCGGCACCGACAGCAGGCACATGGAGACGAACGTGGCCACCAGCGAGACGGCGGAGTTCACCAGCTGCGGCAGCGTCTGGCCGTAGAACTGGCGCAGCGTGTCCACGTCATTGGTGTAGACGCTCATGATGTCGCCGTGCGCATGCGTGTCAAAGTAGCCGATCGGCAGGCTCTCCATGTGCTCGAAGGTCTCCACGCGCAGGCGCCGCATGGTGCCCTGGCTGATGGTCACCATGAGGTGGTTGTACGCAAAGGCGGCGACCACGCCCACGGCGAGCACGGCGGCGAGCCCCATGAGGTCGCGCGCGAGGCCCGAGAAGTCCGCGGAGCCGGTTGCGAGCATGGGCTCGATGTAGCCGTCGATGAGCGTCTGCGAGAACAGCACCGAGTAGGCCGTGGCGCCCGCCGAGACGATGACGCACACCACCACGACGGCGAAGAGCGCGCCATAGTGCCTGAGCATGTATCTCAGCGCGCGCACGAGCGCGGCAAACGAGAAGAACCCGCCGGTCGCGGCGGGACGTGCGGTCGGGGTCACGGGCATCCCTATGCCTCCTTTCCCGCGGCGACGGGCGCGTCCGCGGCACCCTCCTGGTCGAAGTCGCCCGAACCCTCGGCCTGCGACTCCGCCACGCTGCGGTAGATGTCGTTTCCGGCGAGCAGCTCCTCGTGCGTGCCCACCGCGTCGATGCGCCCGTCGTCCATGACGACGATGCGGTCCGCGTGCTCCACGCTCGAAACGCGCTGCGCGATGATGATCTTGGTCGTGCCGGGGATGGAGCGCTCGAGGGCGGCGCGGATGCGCGCGTCGGTGGCGGTGTCCACCGCGGAGGTGGAGTCGTCCAGGATGAGCACCTTGGGCCGCTTGAGCAGGGCGCGGGCGATGCACAGGCGCTGCTTCTGCCCTCCCGAGACGTTGGTGCCGCCGCGCTCGATGCGCGTTTCGTAGCCGTCGGGCAGCCGTCCTATGAACTCGTCTGCCGCCGCGGCCCGGCACGCCTCGGCCAGCTCCTCGTCGGTGGCGCGCTCGTTGCCCCAGCGCAGGTTCTCGGCGATGGTGCCGCTGAAGAGCACGTTCTTCTGCAGCACCACGGCCACGTTGTCGCGGAGCGCCTCAAGGTCGTAGGCGCGCACGTCGCGGCCGCCCACGCGCACCGTGCCCGCGCTCGCGTCGTAGAGGCGGCTCACCAGGCTCACGAGGCTCGACTTGCCCGAGCCCGTGCCGCCGATGACGCCGATCGTCTCGCCGGAGCGTATGTGCAGATCGATGTCATGCAGCACGTCCTCGCCCGTGCCGTGCGCGTAGGCAAAGCTCACGTGGTCGAAGTCGATCGAGCCGTCCGCGACCTCGCGCACGGGCTCCGCGGGGTCGGCGATGTCCGGCACCTCGTTCAGCGCCTGCGAGATGCGCCGCGCGCTCGCCATGCTCATCGTCAGCATCACAATCACCATCGAGAGCATCATGAGGCTCATGAGCACCTGCATCACGTAGCTGAACATGCTCGTGAGCTCGCCGGTGGTCATGGAGCCGCCCACCACGAGCTGAGCGCCCAGCCACGAGAGCGCCAGGATGCAGCCGTAGACCGTGAGCATCATGGCAGGGTTGTTGAGCGCCACGAGGGACTCGGCGCGCACGAAGAGGCGGTAGAGCCTATCGGCCGCGCGCCGGAACTTCTCGTTCTCAAACCGCTCGCGCACGAAGGCCTTGACCACGCGGATGGCGCCGACGTTCTCCTGCACGCTCGCGTTGAGGTCGTCGTAGGTGTCGAAGACCCGGGTGAAGAGGCGCGTGGCCCGGCTCATGATGAGGCCGAGCACCGCGGCGAGGAACACGATGGCCACAAGGAACACCGGCGCGAGGTCGCGGCTGATGGTGGCGCAGGCGACGAGGCTCGAGACGAGCATCACGGGCGAGCGCACCGCGATGCGCAGCAGCATCTGCACCGCGTTCTGCAGGTTGGTGACGTCGGTGGTCATGCGCGTCACGAGGCCCGCCGTGCTGAACCTGTCGATGTTGGCAAACGAGTAGGTCTGCACCTTGTCGAAGATGGCCTCGCGCAGGCCGCAGCCGTAGCCCACCGACGCCTTGGCCGAGAAGTACCCGGCCACGAGGCCGAACCCCAGGCTCAGCAGGGCCATGGCCACCATGGCCGCGCCGTAGCGCGCGATGGCGCCGACGTTTCCGGCCTCGACTCCCTCGTCGATGACGCGGGCCATGATGAGCGGCAGAAAGACCTCCATCACGACCTCGCCCACGGTGCCCGCGACGGCGAGCGCCGACTCCCTCCGGTAGCGCCCCAGCGGGGCGGCAAGTGCGCTCATAGACGTACCTCCTCCTGGTCATTGAGAACCACGAGGGAGTATCTCCCGGCACACGCCGTTCCAACGCTTCTGTTTTTCTATTACTGATAGGATTCTGTTATAAGTAAGTGCTTCCTGGAGACAACACGGGGAGAAGAGACGTGAACACGGTTCAGCTCAAGTGCTTCGTCGAGGTGGCCACGCAGCTCTCGTTCTCGCGCGCGGCGGAGGCGCTGCACGTGTCGCAGCCCACGGTGAGCCACCAGATCAAGGCCCTCGAGGACGAGCTCGGCTGCGCGCTGCTCGCGCGGAGCACCCGCAGCGTGCGGCTCACCGACGACGGCTTCGCGTTCCTCGAGTACGCCGGGGACATCCTCGAGCTGTCGGAGCGCGCCAAGCGGCGGCTCGCCCAGCGGCACCGCCCCAGCTCGCGCCAGCTGCGCGTGGGCGTGCACGACGGCCTGGAGGCACAGATGATGGCGTCCACACTGCGGCGGCTGAGCGAGGAGGTCGAGGGGTTCGACCCCGTCGTGCGCATGGCCCCCATGAGCGCGCTGCGCTCGATGCTCGAGAGCGGCTCGGTCGACGTGCTGCTGGAGAGCCGTGACCCGGCGGGCGAGCCGGACGGCGCCTCGGTCTTCCGCCGCCTGGCGGAGTGCCCCGCCGTCTGCGTCTGCGCGCGCGAGAGCCCGCTCGCCGCGCACGAGGCGCTGGCGCTCGGCGACCTGGCCGAGGGCGGGCGCATGGCCGTGGGCGACCCGCACCACTGCGCCGCCGCGATCGTGGACCTGCAGCGCGCTGCGGCCGCGCACCTCGGCGCCGACGCCGTCATGATGGCCTACAACATCGAGATAGCGCTCGCCCTGGCGAGCGCCGGCGTGGCCTTCACCGTACAGGCCGGCGTGCCCGCCATGCAGGTCCCGATGCTGCGCTACGTGCCCGTGGAGGGCCTGCCCGGCGTGACGATCGGCGTCCGCGTGCGGCGCGGCCGCCGCCCCGCCCTTCTCGACCGCTTCATAGCGGTGCTCGGTGAGGAGCTGATGCGCCGGCCCGCGCGCTGAGGGCGGGCGCGGGCTTGCGCGGCGCCTACGCCAGTCGGTCCAGCTTGAGGCGCAGGACGCGGCGCAGCGACTCGTCGAGGCGCCCCTCGGTGAGCTCGCCGGTGGCCACGGCGTCGATGACGCCCTGGTGGGCGGCGTCGAGGTCGGCCGGCATGAGCACCAGGTCCACGCCCGCGAGCAGGGCCTCCACGGCCAGGCGCTCGGTGGGCAGGCTCGAGGTGGCCGCGCCCATCCCCATCGAGTCGGTGATGACCACGCCGTCGTAGCCGAGACCGTCGCGCAGAAGTCCCGTCACCACCTCCGGAGAGACCGAGGCCGGGTCGTCGTCGCCGGTGATCTCCGGCAGGCTGAGATGACCCACCATCACCATCGGCACGCCCGCCTCGATGGCCGACCCAAAGGGGAGAAGCTCCTCGGCGCGCAGCTCGTCGGCGGTCTTCTCGCTGTAGATGCGCGCGTCGTGCGAGTCGCCCAGCGCGCCGCCGATGCCCGGGAAGTGCTTGGCGCAGCAGATGATGCCAGCCTCCGTGAAGCCCCTCACCTGGGCGGCCACCATCGGGCAGACCGCGTCGGCCGTGGAGCCGAAGGCGCGCAGGCCCATCTCGCCGTCCGGGTTGCTCGCGATGTCGGCGTCCGGGGCAAAGTCCACGTTGAAGCCCAGGTAGGTGAGGTAGTCGCCGATGTGGGAGGCCACCTCGCGGGCGTGCTCGGTGTCTCCGGTCGCGCCCACGTCGCGCATGTTGCCCACGTTGTCCACGCCGAAGCCGGGGTTGCCGCCCACGCGCGAGACCGTGCCGCCCTCCTCGTCGACGCCCAGGAAGAGCGGCAGGCCCGTGACCTCCTCGCCGAACGCGGCGGTGTTGGCGAGCATCGAGCGCGTCTGGTCGGCGTCGAGCAGGTTAGCGGCAAAGTAGACGATGCCGCCGACGGGCCGCTCGGCCAGGGCGGCGCGCGTGGCCTCCCCGGCCGCGGTCTGCGTGCCCACGCCGGTCACGGCCTCGGGCCGCACGACGAAGAGCTGCCAGGCCTTCTGCTCGAGCGACAGCGCGGCGATCTTCTCGTCCACCCGCGCCGAGAGCTCGTCGGCGGGCGACGCCGGCTGCTCCTGCGCGGTCTGCTCGGCCACCGTGTCCGTGACCTCGCCGCGGTCGTCATCGGCGGGGGCGGACGAGCCCGGCGCGCAGCCGGCCAGCGCGAGCGCCGCGCCCGTCCCGGCCGCGAGAAGCGCCTCGCGGCGGCTCAGGTTCCTCGTGTCGTGCATCGGTCCTCCTCGTCGGGCCGGTGGCCTTGTCAGTCGCGGGCGAGACGGTCCTCGATGAGCCCGGCGAGCACGTCGCCGAGGTCGCGTCCGGCCACGCGCATCATCTGCGGGAAGCGGGAGTAGACGGTGAGGCCCGGCATCGTGTTGACCTCGTTGAAGACGACCTCGCCCTCCGGCGTGACGAAGAGGTCCACGCGCGCGAGGCCCTCGCAGCCGAGCGCCTCGTAGACCGCCGTGCCGGCCGCGCGCACGCGCTCGAGCACGTCGTCGGGCAGCTCGGCGGGGCAGCGCAGCTGGGTGTTGGCCGTCGGGTCCTTCTCGAGGTGGATGGCGAACATGCCGGACGCGCCGACCACGATCTCGTCCACGGCGCCCATGCGCGTGCCGCGCACGGCGTCGCCGGTGACCGCGCAGCCCACCTCCACGCCGGTGATGGCCTCCTCCACCGCGACCTTCTCGTCAAGGGCGAGCGCCGTCTCCAGGGCGGCGTCGAAGGAGGCGTCGTCGGCGGCGCGCGCCACGCCGATGGACGAGCCGCCGCGCGCGGGCTTCACGAAGACGGGATAGCCGCCGACCTCGTCCACGGCCGCGCGACCGGCGCCGGCGGGCGCGCCGCGGCGGACCACGGCGCAGCGCGGGGAGCGCACGCCCGACGCGGCGGCCAGGCGGTGCGCCGCGTCCTTGTCCATGCAGACGGCCGACGCCATGACGCCGCAGCCCACGTACGGCACGCCCGCGAGCTCGAGCGCGCCCTGGACCGTGCCGTCCTCGCCGCCCTGACCGTGCAGGACGGGCAGCGCGACGTCAACCGCGAGTGGACGCGCGTCGCCGCCGCCCAGCGCCACAAGGCCCGAGCCCGGCACGGGCGCCGCGGGCGCGGGCTTTGCCGGAGCCTCCCAGGCAGGGTCGCAGGGATCGGTGCCCGGCGGGCACACGAGCCAGCGGCCCTCGCGCGTGATGCCAACGAGCACCAGCTCAAAGCGGTCGCCGAGCGCCGCGATCACGTTCTGCGCCGACCGGCACGAGATGTCGTGCTCGGTGGAGGTGCCACCAAAGAGAAGCGCCACGCGCGTCATGTGCGTCCTTTCGTCCGGGTCCCTGGGTGCACCATTATAGGGACGCGCGCGGACGGGGGCGCCGCGCTTCTCGGCGGCGCCGCCAAATCGCCGGAAGTAGGCGGGTCCTTCTCGCCCGCGCGCTGGAATCGCCGGAAGTCTGTTGCCGCAGCCGCAGACTTCCGGCGTTTTCTGAGCGCCGCGTTGCAAAACCCACAGACTTCCGCCCGTTTGCAAGCGCCGAGGCGGGCGAGAAGGGCCGAGCCGCCGCTACGCCTCCGGGTAGCGCGGCGGGACGAGGCCGGCGCGCTCGAGGGCGGCCACGACCGGCACCACGACCAAGAGCTGCAGCACGATGCCCGGCGCGCCGGTCACGAAGTAGCCCGTCGCCCACGCGGCGAGCGAGTACGAGCCCGCGGAGAAGATCAGCGCCTGCAGCGCGCCGCCCACCAGGCGGCCCACCAGCATCGCGCCGACGAGCGAGACGTACAGGTCGAGCGCCAGCCGCCCGGTGCGCCCGCGCGACGCCAGCAGGCCGGACACGAGGCCGTAGACCACCAGCTCGCAGGTCATCGACGGCAGGATCGGCGCCGCGGGCATGCCCGTGAGCAGGCTCGAGAGCACGGGCGCCAGAAGGCCCGCGGCGGCACCCGGCACCGCGCCGGCCGTGAGGCCGCAGATCAGCACCGGGATGTGCATCGGCAGCCAGATACCGCCGGCGTTGGGGATCGCGTGGAACGCCATCGGCAGCACGATGCCGAGCGCGGCGCACACGGCGGCGACGGTGACCTTCTTGACGGGGCTCATGGTGCTCACGAGCGTCTCCCTCCCTTGGGACGGGGCGGCGCGGGCGGCCCGTCCAGGCGATACCCGCGCGCCTCCATGGCGAGCGCGAGCTCGTCGGCGCGGCGGAAGGCCGCGACGAATATCGGGACGAGCAGGCGCACATAACTGACGGCGCGTCGCATAATACCACGCGTGGCGACGCTACCGCAACGTAGCTGCTGCGCCCGGATGAGCTGACGGCTCTCCCGCAGCAGCGTGGGCACAAACTGCACGGTCACGCCCACCGCGAGCGCGGCGACCTCGGTTCGCACGCCCAGCCGCGCGAGCGGGGCGAGAAGCGCGCGCACCCCGTCCACGAGCTCCTGCGGGCGGGTCGTCGCGGTGAGCAGGGTGCCGAGCACCACCACGAGCGCCGTCCGCACGACCACGCCCGCGCCGCGTGCCAGCCCCTCGGCCGAGACGCCCACGGGTCCCAGCGAGACGAGCGCCTCTCCCCCGCCGAACAGCGCGTTCAGCGCGAGCACCGTGAGCAGGAACCACCTGAGCCCCCAGACGGAGCGCGCGGCGACGCGCCACCCCACACGCGAGACGGCCGCGAGCGCCGCGACGAGCGCGCACGCGAGCCCCAGCGCGAGGGGCCCGTCGGCCGCGACCACGAGCACGACGCAGGCGAGAAGCCCCGCGAGCTTGGCCGCCGCCGGCGCGCGGTGCAGCGCCGAGTCCGCCCAGACGTATCCCGCCGGCGCCCTCACGACGCCCTCACCGCGAGGATGGCGGCCGCGAGCTCGTCGGCCGTGAGCGGCGCTCCCGGCACGGCCAGGCCGCCGGCGCGGAGGGCGTCGGCGGCCCGGGCGGCGCAGCAGGGCTCCAGGCCGTGCGCGCGCATGAGCGGTGCGTCGCCGAGAAGCTCGCGCGCGGGCCCGTCGAGCGTCACGCGGCCCTCCTCCAGAACGACCAGCCGCCCGGCGACCTCGGCGGCGGCGTTGGCGTCATGGGTGGCCACGACGACCGCGGCCCCGTCGGCCGCGGCCGTGCGCACGGCCCCCAGGCAGGCGGCGCGCGAGCGCGGGTCGAGGCCGGCCGTGGGCTCGTCGAGCAAGAGCAGGCGCGGCCGCGCGGCGAGCACCGAGGCCAGCGCCACGCGCCGCCGCTGCCCGCCCGACAGCGAGAAGGGCGAGCGAGCGCCCAGCTCGTCCAGGTCGAGCCCGAGCGTCGCGAGCGCCTCGCCGGCGGCCGCCCGCGCCTCGGCGTCGGAGGCGCCGCGCGCCCGCAGCGCGAACGTCACCTCCCGCTCGACCGTCGGCTCGAAGAACTGCCGCTCGGGCAGCTGGAGGACGAGCCCCGCCGCCGCGGCAAGCCGCTCGGCGCCCGCGCCGCGCGCGGCGTCCGCGCCGTCGACGAGCACGCGCCCCGCCTCCGGGCGCCGCGCGCCGGCCATGATCTCGAGCAGGGTGGACTTTCCCGAGCCCGTGCGTCCCATGAGCGCCGTCACCCCCGGCGCCGCCCCGAGCGACACGTCCGCGAGCGCGCGCACCGGCCCGCCCGCGGCGCCGGCGTAGGTCACGCAGACGCCCTCGAGCGCCAGCCGCGCGCCGCCGGCCGCGGCCTTCTCCCCGCCACGCGCCTCAGCGCCCCGGGGCTTCTCGCCACGCCTCAGCCGCACAGCGCGCTCACCAGCCCCCCGGTCGTGACCGGGCACGGCCCCGCGACCGCGCCCGCCCGCTCGAGCGCGCGCCAGACGAGCACGGCGAGCGGCGGCTCGAGGCCGGCCTCGGCGAGCAGGGCGTCGTCGGTCAGGACCTCGCCCGGCGCGGCGCACGCCAGCACGCGGCCGGAGCCCATCACCGCCACGCGGTCCGCCCGCGCCGCGAGCTCCATGTCGTGCGTGATCCAGATGACGGTGCAGCCGCGCTCGCGGCGCGCGCGGCCCACGGCGCGGGCCAGCTCGTCGCGCCCCTGGGGGTCGATCATCGACGTGGCCTCGTCGAGCACGATCACGTCGGGCTCGCAGGCGAGCACCGCCGCGAGCGCGACGCGCTGCTGCTGCCCGCCGGAGAGCTCGTGCGCGTCGCGCCGCTCGAAGCCGGCGAGCCCCACCGCGGCGAGCGCGCGCGACGCGGCCGCCGCGGCCTCGGTCTCGCTCGCGCCGAAGTTGCGCGGGCCGAACGCCACGTCCTCCCCCACCACGCTGCTGACCAGCTGGTTCTCAGGGTTCTGGAAGACCATGCCGCACGCGCGGCGCAGCTCCCAGACGCGCGACGGGTCCGCGGCGTCGATGCCGGCCACGGTGAGCGAGCCCTTCTGCAGGCCGATGAGCGCGTCGAGGTGGCGCGCCAGCGTGGTCTTGCCCGAGCCGTTCTCGCCCACCACGGCCACGAGCTCGCCGCGCGCCACGTCGAGGTCGACGCCGCGCAGGTCGTCGCGGCCGGGGACGTAGGCGTGGGTCACGCCGCGCGCCGTCACCGCCGGCGCGCCCGCCGCGCGGCTCTCGGCCCCCTCGTCCTTCTCGCCCATCCGTCCCCTCCCCTCGCCGGAGCTTTGTTGACAGAGCGTTGCCTATTCTAGCGGTCCCCCGCCGGCGACGCGCGGGGCCGAGTATGTCGAGAATCGACAAAACCGGCCCTCCGAGAGCTCCGTTTGTCGATTCTCGACATGCTCAAGCAACCTGAAAGCCGTTTGGTGGCGGATCCGGAGGCATCGGATGGGGCTGGCGGCGTCGAGTGGGGACCGGCGACGAGAAGCGCGCGGCCTACGCGACGTCCCAGTCCGCGAAGCCCTCGAGGAACCGCTCGGCCACCGGCGAGAGGCGCCGCCCGCGCTCCCGCACGAGCGTGAGGCGCGTCACGAGCCCCGGGCACGCCACACGCTTGCAGGTCACGGCCGTCGCGTTCACGGTCTCCAGCATCCCCTCGGGGACCAGGCCCACCCCCATGCCGCGCCGGGCCCAGGTGCAGGTGGTGCGCGAGTCGTCGTTCATGCAGGCCACGGCGAGCTCGCAGGAGGCGCGCTCGAACTCCTCCGCCACGAGCGCCTCGTAGCGCCGGTACATCACGATCGGCACCCCGGAGAGCTCCTCCAGCGTCACCTCGTCGGGCCGCGCGCCGACCGTCAGCGACGCGGGCATCACGGCGACCATGGGCTCCGGCGCGCCGTAGCGGCACTCCAGGCCGCCCGCCTCGAACGGCGTGCGCACGAAGCCGAGCTCGACCACGCCCTTGTTGAGAAGGTCGATGACCTCGAAGGTGTTGCCCTCACGCACGTCGAAGCGGACGCGCGGGTAGTCGCCCACGAACTCCCGCATGAACGGCGCCGGAATCTGCCCGCTGCTCGACGACACGAGCCCCAGCGAGAGCGTCCCCGACGCGCCCGCGCCGAAGCTGCGCACCTCGCGCTCCATCGCCGAGGTCATCTCGAGCACCTCGAGCGCGCGGCGGTACAGCAGCCGCCCCGCGTCGGTGAGCTCGGCGCCGCGCGGGCCGCGCGCGACCAGCCTCACGCCCAGCTCGCGCTCCATCGCGGCGAGCTCGTGCGAGAGGGGCGGCTGCGTGATGCCGAGCCGCCGCGCCGCCGCCGTTATCTGCCGCTCCTCGGCTATCGCCACGAAGTAGCGCATCTGCCTCGTGTTCACGTGTCCCTCCTCCACGTGTCCCTCCTCCGCATGGGTCCGGCGTGCCACCGGGGAGCGCCCCGACCGCGCGCCCAGCCCCAGCCATACACAAAACATATATCGGCCGCCACAAAAGAGCATTTTACGCATCTTCGCGCACGCTCTAGGATGGAGGGGCCGGCGCGTGGCCGCCGGCTCGCCGCGTTCCGGAGGACCGCATGTTCAAGCTCAGGAGATACCTCGCGGGGCACTACGCCCAGTGCGTGCTCGCGCCGCTGTTCAAGGGGCTCGAGGCGCTGCTGCAGCTGCTCGTCCCGCTCGTGATGGCCCAGGTCATCGACACCGGCATCGCCCGGCGCGACGCCGGCTTCGTGCTCGCCCACGGGGCGCTCCTGCTGGTCATGGGCGTGCTCGCGTGGGTCGTCGCGGTCACGGCGCAGTACTTCTGCTCCAAGCTCGCCGCCGCCTTCGGCACGGCGGTGCGCGACGACCTCTTCGCCCACGTGCTCACCCTCTCGCGCGAGGACGTGGAGCGCATCGGCCGCTCGAGCCTGGTCACGCGCCTCACCAACGACACCCAGCAGGTCCAGGACGGCCTCAACATGTTCTTCAGGCTAATCCTGCGCTCGCCGTTCGTGACGTTCGGCACCGTGGTCGCCGCCTTCGCGGTTGACGGCGTGGAGGGTGCCGCGCTTCTCGCGGCCGTCATCGTCTCGGGCGCCATCGTGCTCGGCTTCATGCGCCTCACCACCGAGCGCTACCACGCCATCCAGCGCGGCCTCGACGAGGTCCAGCTGCGCGTCTCCGAGAACCTCGAGGGCGTCCGCGTACTGCGCGCCTTCCGCCGCGAGGGGGCCGAGCGCGCCGACTTCGCGCGCGCCGCCGGCGACGTCCGCGACCGCCAGGTCTCGACCGGCGACCTCTCGGCCCTGGTGAACCCGCTCACCTACGTGTCCATCAACTGCGGCCTCATCGCGCTTCTGTGGCTCGGCGGGGCGCAGGTCAACGTGGGGCACCTCACCCAGGGCCAGCTCGTGGCCCTCGTGAGCTACGTGAGCCAGGCGCTCGTGGAGCTGCTCAAGCTCACCAACCTCATCGTGCTGCTCTCCAAGGCCTCGGCCTGCGCGCGCCGCGTCAACGAGGTCTTCGACACCGCCCCCTCGATGGCCGACGGCACGCGCGAGGCCCGCCTCGAGCCGGGCGCGCCCGCCGTGGCCTTCGACGACGTGAGCTTCACCTACCCGGACGGCGCCGCGCCCGCCCTCAGCCACGTGAGCTTCTCCCTCCCCGCCGGCTCCACGCTCGGCGTCATCGGCGGCACCGGCTCGGGCAAGTCCACGCTGGCGAGCCTCGTCATGCGCTTCTACGACGCCACCTCCGGCACCGTGCGCGTGGGCGGCTCGGACGTGCGCGACCTCACGCGCTCGAGCCTGCGCCGGCGCGTCTCGCTCGTGGAGCAGGGCGCCACGCTCTTCTCGGGCACCGTGGAGTCCAACCTGCGCTGGGGCGGCCCGGACGCGGGCGAGAGTGACCTCGAGGCCGCGCTGTCCACCGCGCAGGCCGCCGGGGTGGTGGCCGGCAAGGGCGGGCTCGACGCGCCCGTGGAGCAGTTCGGGCGCAACTTCTCGGGCGGCCAGCGCCAAAGGCTCACCATCGCCCGCACGCTCGCTCGCAGGCCCGACGTGCTCGTGCTCGACGACGCCTCCTCGGCGCTCGACTTCGCCACCGACGCCGCGCTGCGCCGCGCGCTCGCCCACGACCGCTCCGGCGCCGCCGTCATAACGATCTCGCAGCGCGTGACCTCCGTGCGCCACGCCGACCAGATCCTCGTGCTCGACGGCGGGCGGCAGGTGGGGCTCGGCACCCACGAGGAGCTTCTCGCAAGCTGCCCGGTCTACCAGGAGATCTGCGCCTCACAGCTGACCGACGAGGAGGTGGCGCGATGAGCGAGAGGGACGCGCGGCGCCCGCGCGGCGCCGACGGCACGATCCGTCGCATGCTGGGGCTCTTCTCGGCGGAGCGCGGCCGGCTCGCGCTGGCGGGCGCGCTCGCGGTGGCCGTGGTGGTGGGCACGCTCGCGCTGCCGGTGCTCTCGGGACGCGCGGTGGACTGCGTGGTGGGTCCGGGCCAGGTGGACTTCGCCGGGCTGCGCTCAGCGCTCGGCCTGATCGCCGCCGCGCTCGCGGCGACCGCCGTCGCGCAGTGGGCGCTCACGGCCGTGACCAACCGCCTGGCCTTCTCGGCCGTGCTCGACCTGCGCCGGCGCGCGTTCGACCACCTGCAGGAGCTGCCGCTCTCCTACCTTGACTCCCACGGCCACGGCGACGTGGCGGCGCGCATCGTGACCGACGCCGACATGCTGGGCAACGGCCTGCTCATGGCCTTCCAGCAGCTGCCCGTGGGCCTGTTCACGATCGTGGTGACGCTCGTCTTCATGTTCGCGCTCAACCCGGCGATCGCCGCCGTGGTGGCGCTGCTCACGCCGGTCTCGATCTTCACAGCGCGCTTCATCGCCACGCGCAGCGCGCGGCACTTCTCGGGGCAGACGCGCCTGCGCGGCGAGCTCACGGCCTACGTGGAGGAGATGGTCGGCGGCCTCAGCGCCGTCGAGACCTTCGAGACGCAGGACGCGGTGCACGCGCGCTTCGCCGAGACGGACCGGGCGCTCGGCGAGGAGAGCTTCAAGGCCGTGTTCTTCTCGTCGCTGGTCAACCCCACCACGCGCTTCGCCAACGCCCTGGTCTACGCGGCCATCGGCATCTTCGGGGCGTTCGTGGCCATGGGCGGCGGCATCACGGTGGGCGGGCTCTCGGCGTTTCTGGGCTACGCCGACCAGTACGCCAAGCCGTTCAACGACATCTCCGGCGTGGCCACCGAGCTGCAGAACTCCGTGGCGTGCGCGCGGCGGCTCTTCTCGCTGATCGACGAGCCGGCCGAGGAGCCCGACGCCGCGGACGCGGCCGTGCTGGGCGAGCCGCGCGGCGAGGTGACGCTCGACCACGTGCGGTTTGGCTACGACCCGGCGCGCCCGGTGCTCACCGACGTGGACCTGGCCGTGCGGCCGGGCCAGCGCATCGCGCTGGTGGGCGAGACGGGCTGCGGCAAGACCACCCTCATCAACCTGCTCATGCGCTTCTACGACGTGGACGGGGGATCTGTGGCCGTGGACGGGCGCGACGTGCGCGCCTGGACGCGCGCGAGCCTGCGCGGCGCGTGGGGCATGGTGCTCCAGGACACGTGGATGCGGCGCGCCACCGTGCGCGACAACGTGGCGATGGGCCGGCCGGACGCCACGCTCGAGGAGGTGCGCGCCGCGTGCCGCGAGGCCTACGCGGACGACTTCGTGACGCAGCTGCCGGCCGGCTACGACACGGTGCTCGACGGCTCGGCGTCGCTGTCGGCGGGGCAGCGGCAGCTGCTGTGCATCGCGCGCGTGATGCTGGCGCGGCCGTCGATGCTGATCCTCGACGAGGCCACGTCCAACATCGACACGCGCACCGAGCTTCTGGTCCAGCGCGCGCTGGCCCGCCTGATGGAGGGGCGGACGAGCTTCGTGGTGGCGCACCGGCTCTCGACCGTGCGCGACGCCGACCTCATCTGCGTGGTGGCCGACGGGCGGATCGCGGAGCGCGGCACCCACGAGGAGCTTCTCGCCGCCGGCGGGCGCTACCGCGCGATCTACGAGGCCCAGTTCGCCCCAACGGAATAGCGGGGGCGCGGGGACGTGGTGCGGCCGCGACCCGCGCGCCCTTCTCGCCCGCATGCCCTTCTTGCCCGCGCGCCCGCGCCTTCCCCAGCCATGCACATGCGTCAAGTTGCTGCATGTGCATCAAAGCACACCTCTCCGACGTGCTTCTCGCCCTCTCTCGCACATGCACTTGCGTCTACTTGACGCAAGTGCATCGCGTCGGAGCCCGCATCATCCGCTCCCCCTCGTACACATACGTCAAGTTGACGCATGTGCATCGTTTCGGAAGGGCGGGTTCTCGCAGCGTCCCCTACACATGCGTCGGATCGCTGCATGTGCATCACCCGCCAAGCGGACCAGTCGCCCCCGACCACTCACATGCGTCAAGTCAGCGCAAGTGCATGGCCCTCAAGCGAGAAGACCCACTCACTTCATGACCAATCCGTACACATGCGTCAACCCGCTGCGAGTGCATCGCGGTCACAGCGGACGCGGGCCTCCGCGAGCGGCACATTTTTGGCCGCGGCCGGAAGCCCGTCACACAGCCCGCACACTCCTCTCCTACGACGCCCCGTCTACCTGCGGAAAGCATCCCCGAAAGCCTCGTGCAAGCCAGCTGTCAGACAGGCGCCGCGCGTTTCTCCTACCATGCCGGGCACCGCAGGGAACGCGACGGAAGGGGTCACATGACGACAACGCAGACGGAGCTGATTCTGGCGGATGACACCGCCGCCCGCGTGCTCGCGACCGTCCGGCGCGGGCTCCTGTCGGTAGAGCCCACCGACCTGCACGTGATCGCGCCCGAGGCGTGCGCCCACACCGCAGAGGACATCCGGGAGCGAGACCTCTCGCCCATCCTGCGCGCGGGCGCCCTCGACGACGGGCCGCTGCACATCTTCGTGACCGACCGTGGCCTGCGCGCGCCGTCGCGCGGCATCGTCCGACACCTCATGCGGCCAGACCTGCCCGAGGGCTCGCTGCTGCGCGTGGCTCCCGGCATCGTGTGCCCGTCCTGGGAGCAGCAGCTCGTCCGCAGCTGCGCGCGGGCACGGGGCCTGTCGGAGTGCATCATGCTCGCCATGGAGCTCTGCGGCACCTACGTGCACCAAATCCTCGGGCACCGCGAGCTGCCCATCGAGACCGACCTCGCGCGCGTCACGAGCAGGGCCGCGACGGGCGTCTACCTCGAGCGCGCGAGGGGGATGCGCGGCGTCAAGCGCGCCCGCGAGGCGCTGCGCTGGGCCCTCGACAACGCCAACTCCCCAGCCGAGGCGGCGCTCGGCTGCATGCAGCACCTCCCGCCGCGACTCGGAGGGCTCGGCTACCCGAGCCCGACTCTCAACGAGCGCCTTGAGGTGCCGCGCCGCAAGCGCCATCTCACGCGCTCCGATCATTACCTCCCCGACATCTTCTGGCTCATGTTCCTGCTCGACCTCGAGTACGACAGCGACGAGTGGCACCTCGCGCCGCGACAAGTCAAACATGACAAGGGGCGACTCAACGACATCCAGGCGCTGGACGTGCACGTGATGCCGGTCACGAGCGACATGCTCAATCACTTCGACGAGTTCGAGCTGCTCGAACGGCAGGTGGGCGAGCACATGGCCGAGTTTCTCGGCGAGCCCATGGTCCGGCACCTGAGGCTGCTCCGAGACGAGAAGTACGTGGCGCTGCGGAAGCAACGCCTCTACGAGCTGCTCCCGCCGTACCGCATCGCGTAGCCGGGCGGGACGCACGGACCAGCTGCGACGACGCACATGCGTCAAGTTGCCGCAAGTGTGGGACACCGGTAGCCGATCCTCCCCGCGACGGCCGTACACATGCGTCTATTCGCCGCAAGTGCATCGGGACGGGACGGTTTTCTCTCGTCTCTGGCGTGGACTTCCGTCCAATTGAAGCAAACGTACCCCGC
>NZ_CBIFYV010000053.1:0-4333 GCF_966187215.1 Thermophilibacter sp. | reverse complement strand
CGCAAGGACGTGCTCGCCAAGTGCTACGGCGGCGACATCTCGCGCAAGCGCAAGCTGCTCGAGAAGCAGAAGGAGGGCAAGAAGCGCATGAAGCAGATCGGCACCGTCGAGGTGCCGCAGGAGGCCTTCCTCGCCGTCCTCAAGGTGGACGACCAGTGACCGCAGCAGAGGTCCTCGCGGCGTACGCTCCTGCGGCCGGCCTCGCAACGCGTCTGGAGCCGTTTGCGGCGGGACAAGGGGCTTCTCGCCCGCTCGCTGAGTCTCTGGCGGGCCGTCTGCTCATGGCGCCGATGGCCGGCGTCTCGGACGCGGCGTACCGCCTCATGGCGCGCGCCGGCGGGGCGGCGCTGGCCTACTCCGAGATGGTGTCGGTCGCGGGGCTGCACTACGGCGAGAAGAGCTGGGAGCTCGTGGACCCCGACCCCGCCGAGCCCGACCTCGCGGTACAGCTCTTCGGCAGCCGCCCCGAGCAGTTCCGGGAGGCGGCCGAGCGGGTGGCCGCGCGCCTCGGCGAGCGGCTCGTGCTTCTCGACGTCAACATGGCCTGTCCGGTGCCCAAGGTCACGCGCAAGGGCGAGGGCTCGGCGCTGCTCGAGGACCCCGAGCTCGCCGCGCGGATCGTGCGAGCGTGCCGGGAGGGCGCGCCGGGCGTCGACGTGACGGTGAAGATCCGACGCGGCCGCTACATGGGCCAGGTGGTGGCCCCCGAGTTCGCGCGGGCGATGGAGGCGGCCGGTGCCGCGGCGGTGGCCGTGCACGGGCGCTTCGCCACGCAGATGTACCACGGAGAGGCCGACTGGGGCGCGGTCGCGCGCGTGGTCGAGGCCGTTGACGTCCCGGTCATCGCCTCCGGCGACGTGATGTCACACGAGGACGCGCTGCGCGCGATGGACGAGACGGGCGCCACGGCGGTGATGGTGGCGCGCGGGACCTACGGCAACCCGTGGGTCTTCTCGGGCCACGAGGCGTCGGCCGCCGAGAAGGTCGCGGCCTTCGAGTGCCACGTGCGGCTGCTCGAGGCCACGGGCGCCCACCTCAAGCGCGCGCGCAGCCTCGCCGGCTGGTACTTCAAGGGCATGCCCGACGCCGCGCGCTGGCGCAATGCCGCCATGAGCTGCGAGACGGCCGACGAGTTTCTCGCCGTCGCCGCTGAGGTGCGCGCGCACGTCTGCTGAGCTTTTCTCTTGCCCGACGCGGCCGATGCGTGACAGGAGCGTCCGCCGTGCCCTTCTCGCCCCATGCGGCTGATGCGTGACGAGAAAGTCGAGTTACGCATGGCGAGAAGGACGCGCAACTCGAGAAAAGCATCCATTTGGACAAAAACCTCGAGTCACGCGTCCCATTTGCCCGCCGTGAGCACGCGTAACTCAGTCTTTCTGGAAAATGCGAGTTGCGCGTGCCGCTGTCACGGGGCCGCGCGCCTACACTGGGGATGAGTTGAGCGGCGCGCGCCGCCGATGGCTGGATGCGTGCGGCCATCCCAAAAGGGCCAGCTCAGACAGGTTGTAAACCACCTTATACGGCGCGTCTCCCGCCTCTGGGATACGGTTGGGCCGCAGAGGAGGACGCGAGGGTGCGGAGGCGCGCGTGGACATCGGCAACCAGATCAGGGAGAGGCGCCAGGCGCTCGGGCTCTCGCAGGAGGAGCTCGCCCAGAGGCTCTATGTGAGCCGCGTGACCGTCTCCCACTGGGAGACCGACAAGACGCTGCCCGACGTCCAGAGCATGCTGCTCCTCGCAAACCTCTTCGGCACCACGATCGACGAGCTGGTGAGAGGGGACGTGGACGAGATGCGCGAGATGGTGGAGAAGGGCGAGAGGCGGACGAAGGCGTATGCCATTGCGCTGGGGGCGGTGGAGGTCACCGTCATCGCCGTGCTCGCCATCATGGCGACGGTGGGGCGCGACTATCTGGAGCCGGTGCTGCGCCTGCTGCTCGCGGTGCTCGTGCTGGCCTCCTCGCTCGTGGCGCTCGCGGCGCGGAAGGACGCGGGCGTCGAGGGCGCGTCGGCAAGGAGCGTGGCGGAGCTTCTGGGCGCCGCGACGGGCGCGCCGGCCGAGGCGTCGCAGGAGAGCGCCGCGGCTCACGCGATGCGCCTCGTGCTTCAGGTGTTTGCGGGACTCGTCGCGGGCATCGGCGTGCTCGTGGCGGGAGGGCTGCTGCTCGACCGGCGCGCGTTCGTCGGCCTCGCGGTCGTGGTGGGTGCGGCCGCCGCGTTTGCCGTGGCGCATGCCCTGGGTCGCCACGCACGGCCGACGTGGACCGCGGCGATCCTGCCGACGCTCTGGGTGGGCGCCGCCGTTGCCCTCGCCGCCACGACGGGCGTCCTCGCCGTCCCCCAGACCTGGTTCGCCATCGTTGGGGGTGCGGTGACGCTGCTCATCTTCTGGGTTGACGGCAGGCGCCGTGACTAGGCGTGCGCGCCGAGTTGGAGGACCTGCCCTTGGCCAGCCGCGAGAAGTTCGAGGGGCTCAAGCGCGGGCTCTTGGAGGAGAACGAGCGTCGCTACGGCGCTGAGGTGCGAGGCCGCTACGGCGATGCCGTGCCCGACGCGAGCAACCGGAAGATGCTGCACATGAGCGAGTACGAGTACGAGACCTGACCGGCTCTGTAGGGAGGATTCCGGTGCCCAGCCCTTGTGCCAATGCCTATGCTCCAAGAAGGCGACGCGCGCACTCGTCCGGTACAATAGAAAAATGTCCCCAAACGGGAGGTTCCGGTGACGACGACCCTCTAAATCCGAGAGACGACCGCAGAACAAGGACGCGGATTCCCGGGCCATGCGCCCGCGGCTCCGTGCGTCCAAAATCGGAGAAGAGGATGTTCACCATGAACCGCATCGAATCAGGGCGCGCGAGCCGCGCCCAGGGCAGCGCCATCTCAGTCCAGCACGGCGCCAATGCAGAGGCTTTCACGTTCGCCCGGGCCAAGGCCGCCGCGCTGCGCGTCATGACCGCGGAGGGGCTCCGGGGGATTGTCTTTCTTGAGGGAGGGCTCGTCCCCTGGGTCGCGTCGGGGCGCGACTCCGGCAGGCTCCACGGCGACGTCGACCTCTCCGCGCGCCTGGGCGACATGCCCGCCGTCAGGGAGTGGCTCGTGGGCGAGGGGCTGTACGAGCGCTCGCTCGACTCCATCGACCTCGCCTGCAACGTGGCCCGCACCGACTTCGGCGCGCACGCCGTGGTCGACGGCGTGCCTGTCAGCTTCTGCCCCTTCCTCTTCAACGGGGGCGTCCTGATCCAGCGCAATGCGGCGACCGAGCGCACCGAGGGCTTCGGCGCCCTCTTCGAGGCGCGGATTCCCGGCATTGCCGAGGGGGACTTCGTCGAGATGCGCGAGATACGCGGGATGGGCGCCGTCGGGTTCTCGACCCTTGAGGTCTGCCGCGCGGCTAAGGCGGAGAGCGGCAGGGAGAAGGACGTCCACGACGTGGCGGAGATAGACCGGGTGGGCTGCGACGCGGCGAGGCTCGCGCGTGTGGAGGCCGCCTTTGAGAACATGTCTGTAGCCTGCCTTGCGTTTGACGAGTAGGAGGCGGGGAAGTCGGATGACGACGCGATCGATCGGCGTGGGGTTTACTCTGTTGCCCGCAAAATCCCGAGAGAGTAGAATGCACGCGTATCCTACTGAGGGAGGGAATTTCCCTTGTACCTCGAGATCGGCGAGTTCCAGATTGGAGCCGCTCCCCGTGATGCTTGGCAGGAAGTCGCGAGGAGCTGACGGTACAACCTGCGCACGCTGACGACCGGCCTCCGCCGGCACTATCTTCGTGCGCGCACGGTTCGAGCCCAGGGGCCGCGGCTTCTCTGCCGCGGCCCTTTTCGTCTCGATCGTGCAAAGGAACACCCAATGAAGGAAATAGACTTCCTGGGCGGCTGGCCTGCCGCCAACCTCGCGCGCTTCGCGCTGCCGGCGCTCGGCGCCAACCTGCTGCAATCCGCCGACCAGGTCGTGGACATGCTCGTCGTGGGGGCGTTCGTCGGGGAGCGGGGGCTCGCCGCGCTCGCCAACGCCACGATGGTCGGCTTCGTGGCCAACTCGCTCTCGCTCGGGCTCGCCGTTGGTGCCACGGTGCTCGTCTCGCGCCGCCTCGGGGCGGGCGAGAAGGACGGCGCCGCCCGTGCGGAGGGGGCGGCGCTCCTCGCAGCAATCGCGCTCTCGGCCGCCGTCGCACTGCCCTGCGCGCTTCTCGCCGGCCCGCTCTACGGCGCGCTCGGCGTGCCGGCCGACGCCCTCGCGGACGCCGCGGCCTACACGCGGGTCTGGGCCGCCGGCCTGCCTGGCGTCTTCCTGCTCTCCGCCGCCGGCGCCGTCATGCGTGCCCGCGGCGAC
>NZ_CBIFYV010000052.1:0-20047 GCF_966187215.1 Thermophilibacter sp. | reverse complement strand
CGAGTTTTAGGGGAAGTAGGGGGTTTCTTCTTGTTTTTGCTCGGAAACTGGCGGAGGTTTGTGGTTGAGGCGACGTATTTCCGCGCTTTTGCAAGCGCCGGCGAGAAGAACCCTCCGACTTCGCGCGATTCGCGAGCGCGCACCGCGGTCGTGACGGCCGCGCTCAGTCAAGGCCGTAGGCCTCCGCGGGCACCACGTCCCACCCGTCGTCGCGTCGCGCGCGGCGCTCCCGCTCCCGCTCGCGGCCGTCCCAGCGGATGCCGTCGATGCGCTCGAGCTCCTGGTAGAGTTCGCGCCTCAGCCGCAGCCGGCGTTCCTGCTCGGAGCGCGTCAGCCGCTGACGAGGAAGCCCCAGCTGCTCGCGGATCTTCTCGGCGAGGCCGTCCATGTAGGCGAGGTCGCGGTACTGCCCGCGCCGCACGATGAACTCGCCGATGCCCGCGGCCTTGAGCTCGTTGGTGCGCCGCGCGTCCTGGTCGAGGCGCTCGGGCGCGTCGTGCCGCCGTCCGTTGTACTCCACCGCCACGATCGTGCCCGTCTTGGGGTTGACGAGCATGATGTCGGGGCGGCGCGTCCCCTCGGCCATGCCCCGCTCGATGCGCCGGACGCGGACCGGGTCGTTCAGGGACAGGAGCCGCAGCCCGTATCCGCCGAGGCCGGGTCTCAGCGAGAGCCGCAGGGCGAGCTTTGCCTCGCGCGGGGACCCGGCGCGCACGGGCGCGACCGCGAGCGCCTCGCGCACCTCGCGCGTCCCGCGGCGCGGGCCCAGTCGGCCAAGATAGGCGAGAAGCGCTTGGGGCGTCGTGAGGGGTACCGTGCGCTGGACCATCCCGTCCGGCTTGTCGGGGGCGATGGCATAGAGCCCCATCAGCTCGGCGAGCAGCATGACGAGCTCGAGACGGGTGAGGCGCGGCGCCATCTCCACCGCGAGCCGCTCGGGCGAGGAGCACAGGATGCCGGGCGCGAGCGTCAGTGCCGAGTCGGCCGGCAGGGTCTCGTCGCACAGGTGCGTGGTCGCAAGCTGCGTCCGGGCGCTCCCCGACCGATGCGATACGAGCAGGTCAAGCGGCAGGTCCAGGTCGCGCAGCGCGGGGTTGTCCCGGATCGCGGCGCGAAGCTCGACTCGGGGTTGCATGCGATGCGGCACCGCGACCGGGCCGCACGCGAGCGGGGCCGCGGACCCGTTGGGGTCCAGCCGGCGCAGCACCGCGAGCGCGCTGAGATGTGACAGAACCATCGACATGGACCGAACGTAGCTCAGTCAGTGCGCACCGGCCGCGAGAAATATAAAAACTAGAACACAAATCTTACCGCTGGCTTCCACGAATCTTTCCGTGCGCTGCGCGTTTGGCGGTGGCGGGCCCCGACGGGCGCCTTGTCCGTCCGTGTGCTCAAGGTTTCGCGGAAGTCGGAGGGTTCTTCTCGCCGGCGCTTACAAAAACGCGGAAGTCTGTTGCTATGGCGACAGACTTCCGCGCTTTCTTGAGCGGAACCGAGAAGAACCCTCCGACTTCGCGCGATTCGCGAGCGCGCGCGTGTCGGCGTCGCGCGGCGGGTACAATGGGGCGAGAAGGACCGCCCGCCGTCGCCGACCTCGCCCGCCGAGGCCGGCGCGCCGTCATGCGAAGGTACCCCATGCTCATAGACCGCGTCTCTCGCCAGCTCATGACCGCTCCCGAGCTCGCCCCGCTCACGCACGAGCTCGACGCCGGGCGCGACGCCACGCTCGCCGTGGCCCAGTCGGCGCGCCCGCTCGTGGTGGCCGCGCTCTGGGCGCGCGACCCGCGTCCCTGCCTGCTCGTGGTCGCGGGCGAGGAGGCCGCCGACCGCATGGCGCGCTCGCTCGCGGCGTGGCTCGGCCAGGACGCGGTGGACCGCTACCCGGAGCGTCGCGACCGTCCCTGGGCCGACGCCGCCCCCGACGACGCCGTCATCGGCCGTCGCTGCCGCGCGATCGCGCGCCTGGCTGCCGGCGAGAGGTGTGTGGTCGTGGCGAGCGCGCCCTCCCTGCTGCGCCGCGTGCCGCCCAAGGGCTCGGGCTACTACGCGTCGAGTACGTTCACGGTGGGGGAGGAGACCCCGTTCGAGGAGGTCCCGGCCCTGCTCGTGGGCATGGGCTACACCGACGCCGGTGACGTGGACGCGCCCGGAACCTTCCACGTGCACGGCGACGCCGTCGACGTCTGGCCCGCGCAGGCCACGAGCCCCGTGCGCATGGAGTTCTTCGGCGACGAGCTCGACCGCATCCGCCGCTTGGTGCCGTCCACGGGCCAGACCATCGGCGAGCTGCGCGAGGTCACGGTGTCGCCGTGCCGCGAGCTCGCCCTCACCGACGAGACCGTCGCGCGTGCCGAGCGGGCCCTCTTCAAGGTGGCCCAGGACGACACCAAGGTCGCGGCTGACCTGGAGCTCATTCGCCAGCGTGCCGCCGCCCCCTCGCTCGAACGCTACCTGCCCCAGCTCTACGGCTCCACCGCGTCGCCGCTCGAGCACATCAGCGCCGAGGCGCTCGTCGTGCTCGCCGAGCCGCGCGCGCTCTTCGACGACTGCATGCGCGCCACCGATGAGCTTCTCGCCGCCGCCAACACGGCCCGCGTCAAGCTCGACGGCCTCTACACCTCGCCGCGCGAGCTGGACTTTGGCAGCCAGCAGCGGCTCTCGCTCTCGTCGATCCTGCGCGCGGGCTCCGGCGCGGCCACCGCGCAGCTCGAGGTGCGCCAGCCCGGCATCGCGGGCTCGGACGCCAAGCTGCTCGGTCGCGTGCGCCAGCTCGTGAAGGACCGCGCCGCCGTGATCTTCGCCGTGCCCGACCGCGGCGCCCGCGAGTCGCTGGAGCTGCGCCTCACCGACGAGCAGGTCCCCCTCGTGGAGTCCCTCGGCTCAGCCGCCGAGAACAACGACCCCCAGGTCCCGCCCCTGGAGCGCGGGCGCGTCACCTTCACCGACGCGCCCGTACCGGCCGGTATCGTGATCCCGTCGGCGCGTCTGGCGGTGCTCTCCGTCTCGGACCTCTCCGCGCGCACCGCGCGGGCCCGCCGCCGCGCGCGGCGCGTGGACCCTACGAGCGTGACCTTCCCGTTCAAGCCCGGCGACTACGTGGTCCACGCCACGCACGGCATCGCGCTCTTCTCCGACATCGTGCGCCAGGAGGTGGGCGGCCGCGAGCGTGACTACTTCCTGCTGGAGTACGCGGGCGAGGACAAGCTCTACGTGCCGCTCGAGCAGGTCGACCGTATCACGCGCTACGTGGGCCCCGACGGCGCGAGCCCGCGCCTCACCCGCCTCAACACCGCCGACTGGAGCCGTGCCACGGGCAAGGCGCGCAGGTCGGCCAAGAAGCTGGCGTTCGACCTGGTGGACCTCTACACGCGCCGCAGCTCCGTGCAGGGCCACGCGTTCGCGCCGGACACGCCGGTCCAGGAGGAGATGGAGGCGAGCTTCCCCTACGAGCTCACGGCCGACCAGCGCTCCGCGGTCGCCGACATCAAGGCGGACATGGAGGCGCGCCGGCCGATGGACCGCCTGCTCTGCGGCGACGTGGGCTTCGGCAAGACCGAGGTGGCCCTCCGCGCGGCGTTCAAGTGCTGCCAGGACGCCAAGCAGGTCATGGTGCTGTGTCCCACTACGATCCTGGCGCAGCAGCACTTCGAGACGTTCTTCTCGCGCTTCTCGCCGTTCGACCTCAAGGTGGCGGTGCTGTCGCGCTTCGTCACGCCGGCGCGGCAGCGCAAGGCGCTCGAGGGGTTCGCGGACGGCTCGGTGGACGTGCTCATTGGCACGCACCGGCTGCTCAGCGCCGACGTCAACCCCTACGACCTGGGGCTCGTTATCATCGACGAGGAGCAGCGCTTTGGCGTGCAGCACAAGGAGCAGCTCAAGAACATGCGCGAGCAGGTGGACGTGCTGACGCTCTCGGCCACGCCGATCCCGCGCACGATGCAGATGGCGATGAGCGGGGTGCGCGACATGAGCCTCATCATGACGCCGCCGCCGGGTCGCCTTCCCGTGAAGGTGCACGTGGGGGAGTGGGATCCCGACGTGGTGAGCGCCGCCATCCGCGAGGAGCTCGCGCGCAAGGGGCAGGTCTACTACGTCTCGAACCGCGTCCACACGATCGACGACGCGGTGGAGCGCGTGACGGAGGCCGCGCCGGAGGCCCGCGTGGGCGTGGCGCACGGCAAGATGAGCGCGCGCGAGGTCGAGGACGTGATGCTGCGCTTCCAGGAGCACGAGATCGACGTCCTGGTGGCCACCACGATCATCGAGAGCGGCATCGACAACCCGCACACCAACACGCTCATCATCGAGGACTCGCAGCGCCTGGGCCTGGCGCAGCTCTATCAGCTCAAGGGTCGCGTGGGCCGCGGCCGCACGCAGGCCTACGCCTACTTCATGTTCCCGGCCGACCGCCCGCTCACGCCCGAGGCCACCGACCGCCTGACGGCCATCAACGAGTACCAGGACCTGGGCAGCGGCATGAAGATCGCGATGCGCGACCTCGAGATTCGCGGCGCGGGCTCGCTCATGGGCGCCGAGCAGCACGGCAACCTCAGCAGCGTGGGCTTCGACCTGTTCACGCAGATGCTCGGCGAGGCCGTGGCCGAGGCGCGCGGCGAGACGCGCGACGTGGAGCAGCCCGAGGTCACGATCAACCTCCCGGCCGACTTCTTCCTGGCCGAGGAGTACCTGCCCGACGTGGACAAGCGCGTGCTCGTGTACCGGCGCCTGGCCGCGGCCGTGGATCTGGGTGAGGTCGACGCGCTGCAGGAGGAGTGCGAGAAGGACTTCGGCGCGCTGCCGCTGGCCGGGCGCAACCTCTTCGACCGGGCCCGCGTGCGCATCCGCGCGCAGCGACTGGGCTGCACGACGGTCTCGCTCGGGGCGGGGCGGCTCACGTACCTGGGGCTGGAGGTCCCGCGCGCGACGGCGCTCAAGCTGCGCGAGCGCGGCGGCGTCTACTACGCGAAGTCGCACAAGCTGGCGTACCCGTTCCACCGCACGCAGGAGGAGGTCATGCCGGCCGCGCTCGGCGTGCTCGAGGAGATCGGCGGTGACGACGAGGCGGACGAGTAGGGGACGGCGCCCTTCTCGGCGCCTGCCGCCCTTCTCGGCGTCCGCCGTGTCCTTCTCGGCGCCCGCGCCTCCAACCCTGCTCGGCCCTGCTCGCCCAAACAACCCGCAAAAACTGACATCCATAAACCTTAATCCAGCAAATATATGAATACGAAATCATTTTTTGCGGGTTGTTTGATCGGATGGCAGGCAATTGTGTGGGCATGAAGAGCGAGAGGGACGTTGCACGAGCGGGCTCGCGGGCGAGAGGACCCGGCGGCGGAAACGGGAGTGTCGAGCGATGCGCCAGGCGAAGGCCGCGTCTCGAAATCCGGAACCGTTCGAGGCGCATGCCCTCGGCGGCGGAGCGCATCGTCATGATCGCCGTCATACGCTTCCCCGAGTGGACCATGCGCCTGGCTCGCCGCCGCGGAGTTCCGCAACCCGTGCACGAAGAGCCTCTCCGCGCGCCGCTCATCCGACAAACCCGACCGCTCGCTCTGGCTCTCCAAACAATACTGACAAATAGGTATGAGACGTATATGATGACTAGTACTAAATAAGTGCCATGAGTCGAGATCCGGAGTCGACTCCCGGCTCGTTGGGGCCGCCCGAGGTCCCGCAGACCAGACGGAAAGGAGACGGTAATGAATCAGCTCTACGCGGCCATAGCCGTGGGCCTGGTTGGCGTTGTCTGCATCATGGACTCGCGCATGCTGGGCCGGCTCAGCGTCGAGCGCCCGCTCATCGGTGCGACGATGGTGGGCATCGTTCTCGGCGACATCCCGACGGCGCTCGCTTGTGGAGCCACGCTCGAGCTCATGAGCATCGGCCTCATCAACGTCGGCGCGTCGATGATTCCCGATATGAACATGGGGTCCATTGTGGCAACGGCCTTCGTGATTCTCACGGGAGCGGGCGCCGAGGCGGCCCTCACCATCGCCGTGCCCGTTGCGGTGCTGGGGCAGGCGCTTGGACTCGCCATCCGCATGGTGCTCTCGGCGTTCAGCCATCGCACTGACGCCCTCATCGACCAGGGCAAGTTCAAGCAGGCGCTCCATCTGCACATCATCTGGGGCAACGTGCTCTACGCTCTTATGTACTTCGTGCCTATCTTCCTGGCCATCTACGCCGGCACCGACCTCGTTCAGCAGATCGTCAACGCCATTCCCGCTTGGGTCACCAACGGCCTCACCCTCGCAGGCAACGTCCTCACCGCGCTCGGCATGGCGCTGCTGCTCTCGATCATGCTCACCAAGAGCATGACGATCTTCTTCCTGATCGGCTTCTTCGGTGCGGCGTTTCTCGGTCTCAACGTCACGGCCATCGCCGTGTTCGCGGTCCTTCTCGCCCTGCTGCTCGTGGGCCTCAAGTTCCGTGACTCGAATGGCGGCGCCAAGCTCTCGTCGCAGCAAGCCGACGACTATGACCCGCTCGAGGATGACGACGACTAGGGAAGGAGAGGCACATCATGGCACAGCGGATCTCTACGACCACCACTGACGGCGAGCTCAAGAGCCTCGAGCCCCAGCCCGTCTCCGAGGGGAAGCGCCTCTGGCAGTTCTTCTGGCGCACCTGGGCGATTCAGGCCTCGTGGAACTACGAGGGCCAGATGAACCTCGGCTTCCTCTACAGCATCGCGCCCACGCTTGACCGCATCTACTCCGACGAGTCCGACCCGGAGATTCTCGAGCGAAAGAAGGAGGCCTACCACCGCCACACGGCACTCTATAACATCACGCAGCAGCTCAACAGCTTCGTCCTGGGCATCGCCGCGTCGATGGAGGAGGAGTACGGCCGCAATCCAAAGGGCTTCAACCCCGAGGTCATCAACAGCCTCAAGGTCTCGCTGATGGGTCCGCTCTCGGGCATCGGCGACTCGCTGCTCGAGGGGACGCTGCGCATCATCTCGTTTGGCCTGGGCGCGTCGCTGGCCGCCCAGGGGTCGATTCTCGGTCCCATCCTGGCGCTTCTCATCTCGGGTGTGCCCAAGGCGCTCATCACGTGGTTCGGCGGGAAGCTCGGCTACACGCTCGGCACCGACTACGTGAAGCAACTGCAGAGCGGCGGCCTCATGGACAAGGTCATGTACGTCGCAGGCATCGTGGGTCTCATGACGGTCGGCGCCATGATCGCCACGATGGTCGGAATCACCTGCCCGTTACAGTTCCAGGACGGCGCCCTCGTCATTCAGGACGTCCTTGACAGCATCTGCCCGTCGCTGATTCCGTTTGGCATCGCCATGCTGTTCTACTGGCTGCTCAAGCGCAAGGTCGGCCTGGGCGTGCTGCTCATCGGCGGCATCGTCGTGAGCTTGGTCTGCAGCTTCTTCGGCATCCTCGCGTAGGCCACGCTTCCTCCACACGCGACCGCACAGGGAGGCCCCCGGCGATAACGTCGGGGGCCTCCCTGTGCGGCTCGTCTTTGAGCGAGGGTCAGAGCGCCGGCGCAGCTTCCTCGATTCGCGAGTAGGCGTCGAGATAGGTGCGCATGGAGCGTGCGTCGGCGCCCACGGGGTCGGTGTGCGTCTGCGCGTCGGTGCACTCCACGCTTAGGACGCCGCGGTATCCGTTGCGCGCAAAGGTTGCGATGTCTGCGGCGACGTCGCGCTCCCCGTCACCGAGCGCGAGGTGCAGCGAGCGCGTCCCGCAGTCCACGAAGTGCGCGTGGATGACGTCGGGGCCGAACGCGTCGAAGTAACCCTGGATCGTGTCGCCGGCGTCGACCATGGCGCCGATGTCCAGGCACACCTTGAGCGCGGGGCTTCCCACCATGTCGAGCATCAGCTTGAGGTCGGCAACGGAGTTGGCGATGAGGGACTCGGGCCGACGCAGCGCCTCGATGGCCAGGTTGATGCCATGGCCCTCGGCGTAGGACGCGATGCGACGAAGCATCGCGGCGCTGCGGGCGCGGGCGTCCTCGAGCGGCTCGTCGTAGAAGGCCCAGCCGCTGGTTACCAGCACCTGGCTGGCACCCACCGCAGACGCCACGTCAACGGCTCGCGTGAAGTAGGCGTAGGTACGCTCCTGGGCCGTCTCCTCGCGAGCGGCCATGTTGTTGGGCTTTGGGTTGGTCTGCTCGGGGCAGATGCCCATCACGCGCACGTCGTAGGTCCGGGCCAGGCGCTCGATCTTTTCGATCGGCTCGTTCTGGCGGTAGTCCATGAAGAAGTGCTGTGGTGCGGTCCAGAGCTCGACGCAGGGATAGCCGAGCTCATGGGCGGCCGAGAAGAACCGCTCGAGGTCGTAGAACAGATAGTGGTGGTTCATCGTGGCCAATGGGATGCGATGCACGGGTGCCACACTCCTTTCTTTCTCGGAAGCAGATGGCTAGAGTATACGTTACAGACGTTATAGATGACTAACTGAAAGGCAAACAATATGAAGAACTGACAGGCAGGAGCGGCGGACGGCGGTCATTCGGAGGTGAGCGGATTAACCGCATTGTCTATAGACATATACGTATATAACATCTATGATGATAAGCAACGAAGGAGGAGCCATGAACCAGATTGTCTTAGCGTCACACGGAGGCCTTGCCACCGGAATGCGCGACTCTCTCGAGATGATCGTCGGCGCTGTTCCACGAGTGCATACGATTACTCTCGAGCGTGATGACACCGACCAGGTGGGGGAGCGCGCACGAGCGCTTATCGAGTCGTTTGGCCCGGATGACAAGGTGTACGTCCTCACGGACATGCTGGGCAGCAGCGTGAGCAACCAGATGGTGGAGCTGCACCTGAGCCGCCCCGACGTGACGGTCATCAGTGGCATGAACCTCCCTCTCGTCATTGAGCTCGCGCTGGCAGAGCAGCCCGTGAGCGCCGAGGCGCTCGCGATGCTGATAGAGCAGGGCCGTTCCGGGATTCAGGACGTCTCGGTCCTCATGGGTGCCCTGACGCAATCTGAGGAGGATGACGACTTATGATCAAGCTCGTGCGTCTGGACTATCGCCTCGTTCACGGTCAGATTCTCGCCTCGTGGGTAAACCACCTGAGCGCCCAGCGCATCGTGGTGGTAGACGATGACGCGGCCAATGACGAGATGCGCTCCGCAGCGCTCAAGCTCGCCAAGCCAGCGGGCATCCGTCTCAACATCTTCACCGTCGAGCGAACCATCAAGAAGATGCCCAAGATTCTGGAGCTTCCCGAGAACATCATGATGGTCTTCGGCTCCACCTCGGCTCTCCTGGCAGTGTGTCGCGCCTGCCCGCAGATTCGAGAGGTTCAGTACGGCGCCACCTTCAACAAGGAGGGCTCACGTCAGGTCGATCAGAGCGTGTTTCTGGACGAGTCCGAGTGCGCCGATACGCGCGCCCTGCTCGACATGGGCGTGAAGATCTACAGCCAGCAGACGCCTGACAAGGCAACGCTTCCCATCACGGAAATCTAGCGAGTAGCTGCAACCAACTGGAGTCCAAAAACTTGGCAGCTCAGAAGTGCCGTTCGTGCGGTGGCGGTCCCGCCATGCGCAAAAAGCGAGAAGAAGGGAATCAAGACATGTACGAGATCGACCTCAACGTGCCCAAGCAGATCGTGGCGGACGTCCTGTCCGGCCACCAGATCGATTCCGTGGCGTTTGTGGGGTGCGGGGCCTCGATGTCCGAGCTCTATCCCGCCAAGTACTTCCTGGCTAACAACACAAAGACGCTCAACGTGCAGATCTTCACCGCCAACGAGTTCAACTGCGACGTGCCTGCGTGGCTCGGACCCAACACGCTCGTGATCACCTGCTCGCTGGGCGGGGGGACGCCCGAGACCGTCCAGGCCAACACGACTGCAAAGGAGGCGGGCGCTCCGGTGGTGGCCATCACCCACGCCGCGGGCTCCGCGCTGACCAAGGGCGTCGATCACGTGATCGTCCACGGCTTCGAGGCCAGCTACGCCGCCAAGACCGAGAAGATGGGGTACGCCCTGGCGCTTGCCCTTGAGCTTCTGCAGCAGGTTGAGGGGTACGATCACTACGAGGAGATGGTCGAGGGCTTTGCGCACGTGTTCGAGTGCGCCGAGAGCGCCGCGGAGTCGGTGAGCAAGGACGCCGAGGCGTGGGCGCAGGAGCACAAGGACGACGAGTGCATCTACTTCATGGCCTCGGGCGCCAGCGAGAAGGTGGCCTACTCCACCTCATCTTTCCTCATGATGGAGATGCAGTGGATCAACTCGGGCAACTACAACTCCGGCGAGTACTTCCACGGTCCCTTTGAGATGACTGACGACAAGCATAACTTCGTGCTGTTCATGGCCGATGGGGCAACGCGTAAGATGGATGCGCGCGCCCTCGCCTTCCTGCAGCGGTTTGATGCGCGCTACCTTGTGATTGATGCCAAGGACTTCGGCCTGTCCGGTGCCGTGCCCGCCGCCGTGGCCACCTACTTCAACCCGATCGTCCACACCGCGGTCATGCGCGTCTATGCCGAGCAGATCGCCGAGGCGCGTCAGCACCCGCTGACCAAGCGGCGCTATATGTGGAAGCTCGAGTACTAGACACGTGGAGCCCGGTGTCCGCTCCTAAGCCCGACGGGCCACCACAACACGAGGGGGCGGGGTTGCACCCGCCCCCTTTTTTGCCAAAGACAAGTCGAGGGGGATGGACGCATGGTCAAAGCCGTTTTGTTTGACATGGATGGCGTACTTGCCTTTACGGAGCAGTTCTATAACAGGCGCCGCCTCACCTTCCTTGCCGAGCACGGCATCGTCTTTGACGAGGAGCCCGACTGGACCGGCGCCAACGACAACGTGGTCTGGGGGGAGAGCGTGCCGGATCCTGGTCTGCGCGAGCAGCTACGGGCCGACTACGTCACGTACGCGGACGAGCACCCCACGCCTTGGAACGACCTTGCCAACGATCAGGCCCACCTCGCGTTCTCCCTGCTCAGCGACATAGGCGTGCGAGTGGCGATCTGCTCGTCCTCGTGGAGGTCGCTGATCGAGGAGTTTGTCGACGCCCTTGATCTGCGTCCGTTCCTGAGCCTCACGATCAGTGGCGCCGAGTGCCCGGAGTACAAGCCCGCGCCTGACATCTATCTCACCGCGATGGACCGGCTGGACGTACGGCCCAATGAGGTCGTTGTCGTCGAAGACTCCCCAATTGGCATTCAGGCGGGCAAAGCGGCCGGCGCCTTCGTGTGCGCGATGCGTCAGCCCGCTGGTGTGGTGCTGGATCAGGCTGGGGCAGACGTCGTGATCGACGAGCTCTCGGACGTGGTCAATCTTGTGCGTGAGGCCAACGGGCCTTTGCGCACGGCGCTGACGGGCGTGCGGCCGAGCGGGTCTCCGGCCTGGCGTGACCCTGCAGTAGTCCCAGGTAGAATATTATAGATGTGTCACATCACGTGACCGATCCGTAGGCAACCGAGGGAACGCGCATGAACGATAGCAGCTCTGCTCCGCTTTACCAGCAGATATATGAGGATATCAAGTCCGACATCAAATCAGGGAAGTACAAAACTGGCGACCGGATTCCCTCGGAAGCGGAGCTGAGCCAGGAGTATTCCGTGAGCCGCATCACCGTTCGCCGTGCGATCGAGGACCTGTGCTCCGATGGCTATCTGAGCAAGAAGCAGGGGCGCGGCACGTTCGTGGGGACGTCACGACTCTATCGGCGGCTCTCGCAGACTCGAGAGGTGAGGTCCTTCTCGTCCATGTGCGCTGAGGCGGGCGCTCGTCAGGGGGCGCGCATGCTAGAGCGCCAGATCGTGCCGGCGCGTGCCGCCGAGGTCGAGTTCTTTGGCATCAGCGAGGGTGACCTGCTGCTTTATGTACGGCGCATACGCACGGCCGACGACGTGCCCGTGCTGGACGAGAACGTCTTCATCCCCTACGACTGGGCACGCGATCTGTTCACGGCTCAGCTGGAGGACCGCTCTATTTTCGATGCCATTTACGAAGTCACTGGCAGGCGGCCGGCCACGAGCACCGTCTGGACGATCAGTGCCGTTCGCGCGACAACGGAGCAGTCCTCCAACCTGCAGATCGCGGCGGGTGACCCGCTCATCCACACGATCAACTACTACGTTGACGAAAAAGGGGCCCCCGTCTGCATCGGCCGCGACTATTTTGTGGGAAGCCGCTATGAGCTGAGCCTGTGACGACGGATTTCGCGGGCTTCTCGCGACCCTTCGGCCGGCACGCCGCTTTCCCCCGCCGCCGTCCCCCGAAATGCCATTGCCGGACTCACGTATGCCGCTCACCCCACTTCAGGAAGCCAAAGTGCCCCGCTCACGGGATGCTGACTCTAACTGAGCGGCCCACACGGGGCCGCCTGATCGCAGAGAGGGAGTGTGTGCCTATGAAGGGTTACGCGATGCTCAAGATCGGCGAGTCCGGCTGGATCGAGAAGGACCGCCCGGCCTGCGGGCCGATGGACGCGATCGTCAAGCCGCTGGCGGTGGCCATCTGCACCTCTGACGTCCACACGCTCTGGGAGGGCGCCATCGGCGAGCGCCACAACATGATCCTCGGCCACGAGGCCTGCGGCGAGGTCGTCGAGGTCGGCGAGCTCGTCAAGGACTTCAAGCCCGGCGACCGCGTCCTCATCCCCGCTATCACGCCCGACTGGAACTCGCTCGAGGCCCAGGCCGGCTACGCCATGCACTCCGGCGGCATGCTCGCCGGCTGGAAGTTCTCCAACTTCAAGGACGGCGTCTTCTCCGAGTTCTTCCACGTCAACGACGCGGACGGCAACCTCGCTCACCTTCCCGAGAACATCGATCCGGTCGACGCCTGCATGCTCTCCGACATGGTGCCCACTGGCTTCCACGGCGTCGAGCTCGCCGACGTGCAGTTCGGCGACTCCGTGCTGGTCATCGGCATCGGTCCCGTGGGCCTCATGAGCGTGGCCGGCGCCTCAATGCGCGGCGCGTCGCGCATCATCGCGGTGGGCACGCGCCCGGTCTGCGTCGAGGCGGCCAAGAAGTACGGTGCCGACGAGTTCATCTCGTACAAGGACGGCCCGATCGCCGAGCAGGTGCTCGCCATTACCAACGGCAAGGGCGTCGACAAGGTCATCGTGGCCGGCGGCGGCGTGGACACCTTCGAGGACGCGGTCAAGGTCCTCAAGCCCGGTGGCAAGATCGGCAACGTCAACTACCTCGGCGGCGGCGACTACGTCACCATCCCGCGCGTGGAGTGGGGCGTCGGCATGGGTCACAAGGAGATCAACGGCGGCCTCATGCCCGGCGGCCGCCTACGCATGGAGAAGCTCGGCAGCCTGGTGAGCTCCGGTCGCCTCAACGTGCATCACCTGGTGAGCCACGTCTTCGAGGGCTGGGACCACCTCGAGGAGGCACTCTTCATGATGCGCGACAAGCCGCGCGACCTCATCAAGCCGGTCGTCAAGATCGAGGACTAGGGCCCGGCGAGAAGAATGCGCGGGCCGCGGGCGGGGGTCCTTCTCGGCCCCCCGACCGCGGTTGCTGGGTTGCCGCTTGCCGCCCTGCGCGGGATGGGTACAATGTACCCGACGGCCGCCTACGTTGTGGAAGGCTAGGCAGCGCCGTTACTTGGAGACAGGGCCGCTAGCGCTTACGCTTGCGGCCCTTCCGTTTACGTCGTGGCCTACGCGCTGCGGGAAGGGCCGGCGCCACCGCCGCCACAAGGCCGGCCAGTGCGGTCAGGAGCTTGAGGACTTGGATGACGAGGTCCATTGGCAACTCACCTCCTTTCTTCAAGGAGTGGCGCTGCCAGCACGCGGTGTGACCGTCGGGCCCCTTGATTCTAGCGCGGAGGCGCAAGGGGAGTATCGTGAGCTAGGCGTGCGGTTTCCTGACGGTTTGGCGGCCAGAAGTATCAGGATGTTGCACGTCAATCGGTGAGGTGCGGGATTCGGACGGTTTCGGGCCTCATAGTGTCAGGAGGCAGCACATTAACGGAGGCCATGAGGATTGTGAGCTGGAGCGAAGACAGCCAACACGCGTGCTCTCCAAAGAACTCGATGCCGGGCGGACTTCGGGGGAGGCGGAGGGTTGGCTCACTGGCGATGATGTCCGCGAGCACTTTGCCCAGAGGGCATCCGGAGGCGAGGAGGACAGCTGATGCGCGTGCTGGTGGTGTCGGGGTTTCTCGGCGCGGGAAAGACGACGTTCATCCAGGAGCTCGCGCGCCGCACGGGCCGCGACTTCGTGGTCTACGAGAACGAGTACGGTCAGGCAGACATCGATGCGCAGGTCCTCTCCCAGACCGACGAGCTCTCCGTCTGGGAATCAACCGAGAACTGCATCTGCTGCTCGGGCAAGCAGGACTTCGCGGCATCGGTCCTCACGATCGCCAACACGCTCGACCCCGAGTACCTGGTGGTGGAGCCCACCGGCGTCGCGCGTCTCTCCAGCGTGCTCGCCAACGTGGACCAGGTGAGCTACGAGCGCATCTCGCTGCTCCAGCCGCTGGTCATCGTAGACGCCGTGGCGTGGGAGCGCCAGCGCGAGCGCTTCTCGGACATCTACCTCGACCAGGTGGCCACGGCGCCGGTGGTGGTGCTCTCCAAGGTCCAGCACGCGGGCGCGGGGCAGGTGGAGGCCGCGCGGGCGTGGGTGGCCGAGAAGAACCCGCGCGCGCGGATCGTCGACGTGCCGTACGACTGGTTGGACGACGCGTTCTTCTCGGGGCTGCTGGAGCGTGACCTGGACCCGTCGCGCTCGGCCGTCCCACGCGAGGCGGCCCCGGCCGAGGACGAGTTCGAGAGCCTGTCTCTGGCGGGCATCGCGCTGCCCACTGAGAACCACCTGCTGTGGTTTCTCGACGCGCTGGTCGCGGGCGTGTTCGGGGAGGTCGTGCGCGCCAAGGGGTCGCTGCCGTGCGGCGGCCAGTGGCTGCGCTTCGACGTGGTGGACCGCGCGTGGTCGGTGACCGGCGCCGAGGAGCCCGAGGGCGGCGAGAAGGACGCGGTCGGCGCGTTCATCGGACCCGAGGTGCGCCGACCGTGGCTGCGCGAGACGCTGCTGCCGCTCGTGCGCGACGCCGTGGCCGCGGGCCGTGCCGATGCGGCCCTCGACGCCGCCCACGACGTCGAGCGGCACCGTCACAACCACGAGCACGGCCACGACGAGCACCGCCACGACCACGGCCACGCGTAGGCCCTGACGTCCGGCCCTTCTCGCCGCTCGGGGCTACGACTGGGAGAACGTCGCCTTGGCCACGTCGACGAACGGGTACATGCCGGTCATGTTGGGGTGCGTCCGGTCGGGCTTCAGGTACTCGGGGTGCTGGTTGGCGACGGAGTACCAGTCTGCCAGGTACACGTTGGGGTACTCCTCGGCTATCCGGGCGTAGAGCGCGTTGGCGTCGCCCACGAAGGTGGAGGGGCTGTAGATGTTGTAGAGCACGATGCGCCGGTCCGGCCCCAGGGCGTCGAGGACCTGGTACACGAGCTGCTCGTCGCGCACGCCCCCGTTGGTGCCGAAGTCGAGGATGACGTTCTGCCTGATCACGCCCTGCGCGAGGCCGTCGTTGACGACCTGCACGGCGTCGTCCCACTGGCGAATCGGCTCGGCGAGGAAGTTGAGACCCTCGAACTCCGCGTTGAAGCCCGACTGCACGCCCGAGATGAGCGAGTCGCCGATGGCGGTCACCGTGGCCCCGCTGGGGACGCCCGTGGTCTGGGTCGGGTCGTAGTTGGGGATCGACGAGGTGTCGCCCGTCGTCTGGTTCGCCTGGTCGCCCTCGTCGGAGCCGCTCCCGTCGGCGTCGCCCTGGTCCTCCGCGGGCGTGTCCTCGACCACCTGCTCCGTCTGCGCCTGCTGCTCGGCCTGCTGCGCGTGCAGGGCCTCCACCTGCTGCTGGAGCTCCGTCTTGGTGGGCGCTGTGACGATGGCGACCACGGTGGCCACGGTAAGCGCGGCGGTCGCCGCGACCTGTGTCCGGCCCGACCAGCCCCTGCGCGCGCGGCGGAGGGTCCGGCGGAGGGTGCTCGCGATGCCGTTGCGCCTGAAGGGCTCCTCCACGAAGCGATAGCTCAGCTCGGAGATGCCGAACGAGATGAGGACGAACACGACGTCGACGAGCACGTTCTCCACGGTGCCCAGGGCCGTGGGGACGAGGATGCGCCCAAAGACGAGGAGCGGCCAGTGCCACAGGTAGATGCCGTAGGAGCGCGTCCCCAGCCAGCGCACCGGCCCCAGCTCCATCGCGCGCGTGAACGGCGCGGCGGGCCGCGCGACGACCCCCGAGACGAGGGCGAGGCTGCACAGGCTCGCGAGGAGGAGGCCGATCGGGTACGTGAGCCGGGAGGTGTCGGGGAAGAGCATCACGATGGCGCAGAATCCCGCCAGGCCCACAAAGGGAAGCGCCCCCGCCCAGCTCCGGGAGCGGAGCCACTCCCTCGAGAGGGGACCGTCCTCCTTGCTCCACACGAAGGCGAGCAGGATGCCGAGGGCCAGGCCGAAGCAGTGCGTGTCCGTTCCGTAGTACACGCGGGTATAGTTGTCGGGGCTCGCCAGGACGCCCATCAGCACCACGGAGGCCACGGCGATGCCCCCCGCCACGCCGAGCAGCTTCCGGTGCGACAGCTTGTGCGCGAGCAGCGCGAGCAGGATGGGCGGCCAGATGAGGTAGAACTGCTCCTCAACGGCGACCGACCAGAGGTTCTTGAACAGCATTGGGTTGGCCTGGTCGAAGTAGTTGGAGCCGTGGACGATCTCGACCCAGTTAGTCGAGCAGGTGAGCGCGCCCAGGACCTGCCTCAGCCCGCCGACGAGGAGCTCGGGGTAGATGAGGGCCCCCAGGGGCACGCACACCAGGACCAGCGCCACCAGGGCGGGGAAGAGGCGCCTGATGCGGCGCAGCCAGAACTCCTTGAGCGAGAAGCGCGCGTCCGGCTGGCCCACCTTCCGGAGGATGTTGTAGGTGATGAGGAACCCGGAGATGACGAAGAAGAAGTCCACGCCGACATAGCCCCCCACGAACTGGTTGGGGGCGATGTGGTAGAGCAGGACGGCGAGAACCGCGATGGCGCGCAGGCCGTCGAGGCCGGGGAGGTACGAGGAGCCCAGCTTGCGCGCGTCGCCCCCCTGCGGGGCGGCGGCCTTCTCGGTCTTCTCGGCCACCGGTCGCTGGTGGCGCGCGTGCGCGGGGGCGGCGTGCGCGGGGCCCTGCTTGGTGGCCGGGCGGGCGGGGCCCTGGGCGCCCTGGGCCGGCTGGGCCTTCTGGTACGGGACCCTCGTGCGGGAGTGCGGCTTCGGAGTGGTGCGGCGGTTGTCAGGCTTCATGCTTCCTACCTGGTTTTGTGTCGAGGGTTGTGCGGAGCGTAGCTGCGTTTTCGTAGGTGGTTGCGAGATGACGCCAAGCCCATTCTAGTCCTCCGCACAAGAGGGTCATCGGCCCGTTACGCATCCGTCAAAATGTCCCGCAGCGGTAGAATCGGGCGAGAAGAACCCGGCGAGAGGAGCCCCATGTCGCAAGCAGCAGACCGCGTGGACGCCGAGACCGCCGCGCGCCCGGGCGCACCGGCCACCCATCCCGCGTTCGACCGACTGATGCGCACAATGTGGCGCCTGCGCCAGCCCGACGGCTGCCCCTGGGACCGCGAGCAGACCCACCGCTCCATCACGCGCAACATGGTCGAGGAGGCCTACGAGGCCGTCGACGCCATCGAGGCCGATGACGCCGCCCACCTGCTGGAGGAGCTCGGCGACGTGCTCGAGCAGGTGGTCCTGCACGCGCAGATCGCCGCCGACGAGGGGGCCTTCACGATCGACGACGTGGTGGACGGCCTCAACGAGAAGCTCGTGCGCCGCCACCCCCACGTCTTCGGCGAGCGCGCGGCCGCCGGCGACGGCGCCGAGGTCATGGACATCTGGGACGACGTCAAGGCCGCCGAGCGCGTCGCGGCGGGTGGCGAGGCGCGGCCCCAGGGGCTTCTCGACAGCGTGCCGCGCTCCCTGCCCGCCCTCATGCAGGCGCAGAAGATCTCCAAGCGCGCCGCCAAGGCCGGTTTCGAGTGGGAGACCGTCGCCGACGTCTGGGACAAGGTCGCCGAGGAGCGCGCGGAGTTCGAGCGCGAGGAGCCCGGCAGCGAGGCGCGCGCGTGCGAGTTCGGCGACCTGCTCTTCGCGCTGGTCAACGTCGCGCGCCGCGAGGGGATCGACGCGGAGGGGGCGCTCGCAGCGTCCAACCGCAAGTTCCGCGCCCGCTGGTCGCGCATGGAGGAGCTTGCCCGCGCCGAGGGCGCGCCGCTCGAGGAGCTGGGCACGGAGCGCCTGAACGAGCTCTGGGACCGTGCTAAGGCGGAGGAGAAGCGCTGACGCGCCCGGCGGCCGCTCGGCCGTCTGCTATAAAGAGGGGGCGGGCCCGCAGCCCGCGGCTCTGTCAACCGAAGAAGAATCGAAGCCCGACATGAGCACTGAGAAGACCAACACCACGCGGCGCGCCACCGCGCGCCGGCGCCCGTCCGCCCGCAGGCGGCCCGAGGGCGCCGCCCGCGCCGAGAGGTCGCGTGCGGCTGCGCGTCCCCCGCGGACCGGGTCGGCCGGCAAGACGTCCGGCGGAGCGGCCGGCGAGCGGGTCGCGGCCGTCGCCGGCAAGCTCTCCTCCGTCGACCCCGGCTCCCTCGTGGCGCGCTTCCGCGTCCCGCTCATCGCCGCCGCGGCGGTCCTCGTGGCCATCGCGGTGCTCTACGGCCCCGCTTGCACCTACTACCAGGCCTGGCGCACCAATGGCGTCCTGCAGGAGCGCGACGCCCAGGCCAGCGCCGACACCACCCAGCTCGAGGGAGACATCAACGGCCTCATGACCGAGGAGGGCGTCAAGGACGAGGCCCGTCGGCGCGGCTACGTCGAGGAGGGCGAGACGCGCATCGTGGTCGAGGGGCAGGATGACGAGGGCGACGGGAGCGACCAGGACCAGCAGGCCGCCGAGAGCGTCCCCTGGTACATCGCGCTCGGCGACTTCGTCTTTCAGTACCAGGGCGCATGAGCGAGGGGAGCGTGACGGCATGAACCGCCTGGCCTGCATCGACATCGGGACCGTGACCGCGCGCCTGGCCGTGGCCGACGTGGAGGGCGGCCGCGTGACCCGGATGGCGAAGCGCTCCCAGATCTGCAACCTCGGCGAGGGCGTGGACGCCAGCGGGCACCTGTCCGAGGCCGCCATCGATCGGGTGGTCGCCTGCGTGCGCTCCTACGTCGACAACGCCCACGCCGCCGGCGCCGCCGCCGTGTGCTGCACCCTCACGAGCGCCGCCCGCGACGCGGACAACGCCGAGAGGATTGAGGGCGAGCTGCGCGGGCTGGGCCTCGAGCCGCAGGTCATCCCCGGCCAGGTGGAGGGCTCGCTGACGTTTCTGGGCGTGGCTCAGGACTTCCGCGGTCGGCTCGTCCTCGTGGCGGACAACGGCGGCGGCTCCACGGAGCTCGCCCTGGGCCGCCTGGGCGAGGACGACGTGCTTGACCTGCGCTTCGTTCGCTCCGTCAACGTGGGGTGCCGCCGCGTGACCGAGAAGTTCCTCGCCGGCGACGGCCCCGCGGACCCCGCGGCGCTCGCCTCGGCGCACGAGTTCGCCGCGCGGTCCTTCTCGCCGGTCGTGCGCGAGGGCGGCCTGGCGGCCGCGGGCTCGCCGGACGCCGTCGCGGAGGCGCCCGAGCAGCTCGTGGTGACGGGCGGCACGGTGACGACCCTCGTGGCGCTGAGCCTGGCGCTCGACCCCTACGACCCGGCGCGCGTGCACCTGGCCGAGCTCTCGCGCGACGCGCTCGACGAGCTCGAGGCGCGGCTCGCGGCCCTCACGGTGGCGGAGCGCGCCGCGTTGCCGGGCATCCAGCCGCAGCGCGCGCCCGTGATCCTGGGCGGGACGGTGGCTGTGGGCGAGCTCATGCGCCAGACGGGCTTCTCGACGCTGCGCGCGAGCGAGTCCGACCTGCTCTTCGGCCTGGCGCTCGCGGCGGACGCCGCCTGGCGCGGCGCGGACTCGCCGGTGGTCTGGAAGCCGGAGCTGCGCCTGCTGCGCTAGGATGGGGGAGCGGGGAGGGGGGGTGGAAGCAAGGAGGGGGAGGGAGCAGAGTCACCCAA
>NZ_CBIFYV010000051.1:0-12436 GCF_966187215.1 Thermophilibacter sp. | reverse complement strand
CGCTTCGCGGAACTCTCGCTTAGGAGGCGGTGGGCCGGCCGTTTCAGGCGGCTTCCCTTGTCGGGGTGGGATGGCGCGGCGATGTCGGGGGTCGCGGCTCTTTCTTCAATTAACTCGCAAAATCTGACTTTTCAGGAAGCCAATCCAGCGATTATATGATTATGAAATCATTTTTTGCGGGTTGTTTGTCGCGGCATGTCCGCACGCGGGTCAGATCACGTTGAGGAGGCGCGCGACGAAGTCGTCGTAGTCGGAGCTGTCGAGAAGGGCGGCCACGTTGGCGCTCTCGCTCAGCGCCTCGAGGAGGCTGTCAAAGAGCAGGCGGAACGAGCGGCGGTCGGTCTCGCTGAGCCCGAGCAGCATCACCATGCGGACCTCCTGGTCGCCCCAGGGCATCGGTTGGTCGTTGACCACGATCGAGAGGAACGACCGGTGCGCCGAGGGCGTCATGGAGTGGGGGATGGCAATCTGGTTGAAGAAGGCCGTCGAGGAGAGCTTCTCTCGCGCGAGAACGTCGTCCGCAAACGACGGCGCGCAGAGGTCAAGGGCGACGCACTCGTCCACCAGCTGGCGAACCATCTCCTCGACGCTGTCCGCGTAGAGGTTGCGGCGGAAGAGCTCGGGGCGCAGGAAGCGGTGGAGCGCGCTCGAGAGCTCGGCGCCGCGCCGCCGGGCGTGGGCCAGGCGCACCTGCTCGTCGATGGCGTCGAGGTCCGCGTCGGACACGAAGGGGTCCACGATGACGACGGCGCCGGACTGGGGCGCCTCCACCGGGACCGGGGAGATCACCACGTCGCAGGCGAGCGACTCCGCGTCAACGGTCAGCGCCGACGCCTCGACGACGATCGAGATGGCGTCTCCGAAGCGCCTCCGGATGCGCTCGAGCGCCTTTGACTGCATGTCGTGGTAGCCCAGGTAGAGGAAGGCGCAGGTCACGCGCAGCGCGTCGGGCGGGCGGATCTCAAAGTAGCCGCCGATGTGAAACGAGAGGAACGCGATCTCGTCCTCGTTGACGGTCAGTCCCGTGCGGCGGGTGACCTCGCTTGCCACGAAGACCGCCATGTCGTAGTAGAGCGGGTACTTCTGCTTGGTCTCGGCCGCCAGCGGGTTGCGCACGAAGCTCCCCGAGCGCGAGCGCTGCAGAAGACCGTGCAGATGGACGGCCAGGCGCACCTGGAACCCCTCGTCAAAGGGCTCGAGCCCGTAGGCCCGCTCGAGCGCCGCCACGGTCTCGCGCGACAGGCTCACCACCTCGGTCTCGATGAACTCGGAGATGTTGTCCTTCTCGACCATCCAGCCGCTCGGCGAGACGCTGTTGGACGCGATGACCAGCGAGAGGTAGTAGACCTCCGCGTCGCGCTCAGCGAGTCGCGCGGCGCCCGCGTCGAGCTCGTCCAGCGCCCGGCAGACCGTCTGCGCCGCGCGCCAGGCCGAGGTCCCGCGCATCTCGCCGGTGTCGACGCCCTCGTCGAGAAGCCCGGCGCCGCCCGAGCGCTCGGTCATGATGATCGCGTGCATGACGATGTTGCTGAGGCCGTAGTCGTTGAAGGTGCGCCTCTGCTCCGTCAGCGCGCGCTCCACGACGCGCGCCACGGCCGTTGAGTCGTAGGGGCGGCTGAGCAGGCTGCCCTGCGCGAACTCGAGGAAGCTCTGGGAGCTCTCCGCTGAGAGCAGGTGCGCCATGAGGTGGCGCTTGTCGAGCTCGGTGCCCACAAGCGAGAGCCGGCCGCGCCGCATGTCGATCGAGAGGCTGAACGGCGCCACCGCCCCCCGTGCCTCGCGCAGGGCGCGGGCGAGCGTGGAGTCAGAGACGTGGAGCTCGTCGGCGAGGTCGTAGGCACCCAGCGGCTCGCGCGCGGCCACGAGGCGACCGATGAGCAGCGTGGAGAGGTCGTCCGTGCCGCCACGGGCGAGGGGGAGGGATGCGGCGCGGGTGAGGCGGTAGCCGCGGGGCGACGACTCGACGATCGGGTCGCCCTCGGGTGCCTGCCTGTTGAGGCGCGCGGCATAGTTACGCACCGTGCGCGTGGTGACGCCGAGCACGCGCGCCACGTCCGCGGCCGGCGTCCACGTGTCAGTTGACAGCGCGCCGATGAGGCGCCGCTCGTTCTCGGTCATCTTGTAGCTCCTACCTCCAGATGTAACCGGATGATACGGGGGCCGCCGAGCGGTTCCAAGTCAACTTCGTTCCTCGCGGCGGAAGCCGCCCTGCCGCCCCCGGCTTTCCGCGGGGCGGAACGAGGCTGACTGGCCGGTGCCCGGGCGCTGTGCGAAAACAGAGCCATCAAAACCCGCGGACGAAGGGCCCTCACCGCGGGGGACACCGGAGCGGCGGCACGTCCGTCGCAAGCGAAAGGAGCGTCCCATGGCTCACAACGTCCTTCTCGTCTGCGGATCTGGCGCGAGCAGCGGCTTCATGGCCGTCAACATCCGCAAGGCGGCCAAGAAGCGCGGCCTCGAGATGAGCGTCACCGCGCGCAGCGAGGCGGAGATCCCCAACTACATCGACGACGTCGACGTGATCATGGTCGGCCCGCACCTCAAGTACCTGGTGGACGAGATCAGCAACAAGTACGGCGACAAGAACGTCACCGTGCTGCTCATGAAGCCGTCGTACTACTCGATGCTCAACGGTGAGGCCGCCCTCGACGACCTTCTCGAGCACCTCGGCGAGAAGTAGGGGGACCCATGAACAAGCTCATTTCGTGGCTCGAGGGCAGCTTTGCCCCCAAGATGAACAAGCTGGTCCAGAACACCTACATCTCCTCGATCAAGAACTCCGTCATGAACGTGCTGCCCCTGATCTTCTTGGGCTCGATCTTCTCGCTCCTGACGATCCCGGAGAACTTCGTTGAGGGCTGGCCCAACTTCTGGACGCCCCAGGGCTGGACGTTCGGCATGGTGTCGCTGTTCGTGGCGTTCCTCGTCCCGTTCAACGTGCTCGAGGCCAAGGGCCTGCACAAGTCCCGCATCAACGGCGGCATCGCGGGCGTCATCCTGTTCCTCATGTCCCTTAACACGCAGTTCGTGGCCGACCAGACGGCCGCGCTCGGCACGGACGCCATCACCTTTGCGCGCATCTCCGGCATCGGCGGCATGGGCGCGGGCGGCATGTTCGTGGCGATCGTCATGGGCGTGGTCGCCGCGCTGGTGATGAGCGCCTTCGGCAAGTTCTCGTTCTTCTCCGAGGACTCCGTGATGCCCGACTTCGTGAAGGCGTGGTTTGACTCCATGCTGCCGATCGGCATCATCGTGGTCGTTGCCTGGCTGCTCACCGACTCCGCCTTCCTCGGCCTCAACCTCTACCAGATGATCGTCGACCTGTTCATGCCGCTGCAGAACATCGCCAACACGCCGTTCGGCTTCGTCTTCATCCTGTTCCTCTTCTGCTTCCTGTACTCGATGGGCATCTCCTCGTGGGTGCTCACCCCGGTCATCACCCCGATCTTCCTCGCCAACGCCGAGGCCAACATCGCCCTCGTCCAGGCCGGCGAGGCCAGCGCCGCGACGCTCGCGCCGCTCACCGACGCCTTCGTCTACTCCGGCTACCTGTGGATCGGCGGCATCGGCTGCACGATGTCCCTCGTGCTCATGATGGCCTTCATGTGCAAGTCCGGGCAGCTCAGGGGCCTCGGTCGCGCGTGCATCGTTCCCTCTGTGTTCAACATCAACGAGCCCGTGGTCTTTGGCGTGGTGGCGTGGAACCCCATCATGATGCTGCCGATGTGGCTCAACGGCATCGTCCTGCCGCTCGTGAGCTTCATCCTCACCAAGATCATCCCGCTGGCTCCCATCCCCGACATGCTCTTCAACATGTGGTACTGCCCGTTCCCCATCGCGACGTGGCTCACCACCGGCTCGGTCATGGGCATCGTCCTCATGCTCGTCATCTTTGCCCTGTCCTTTGTCATCTGGATGCCGTTCTTGCGCGTCTATGACAAGCAGCTCGTCGAGCAGGAGGCGCAGCTCGCCGCCGAGGACGAGGACTAGCGGCCTCCACACCCGGGTCCCGGCCGCCGCGCGCGGCCGGGCCCTCCCATCCCTCCAAGAGAAAGGCATCAGCCATGACTGACTCCACCGAGACCACCTTTGACGACGAGGAGCTGGACAAGGTCTCCCAAGACGCAATGCAGATCATCATGTTCGCCGGCGACGCCCGCGTTGAGGTGAAGCGCGCCTACGAGCTCGTGGCCGCCGGAGACATCGAGGGCGCCCGCGCAGCCGTCGCCACCGCCGACGAGAAGATCGTGGCTGCGCACCACATCCAGACCGAGGACATCCAGGCCACCATCCGCGGCGAGAAGCAGGAGTACAGCCTGCTGTTCGCCCACGCCCAGGACACCCTGATGACCATCTACAGCGAGATCATCGTGGCCAAGCAGCTCCTTGGCGTGTTCGAGTCCTACGAGCGCCGCCTGAGCGCCCTCGAGCAGGGCAAGTAGCGCGGCAGCGAGCAGAAAGGAAGGCGACATGAGCAAGAGGCCCGTGGTTCCGAGCGGCTTTCCCGAGGGCTTCCTCTGGGGCGGCGCCGTCGCGGCCAACCAGTGCGAGGGTGCCTGGGACGAGGGCGGCAAGGGCGTCTGCCTCGCCGACATCAACGAGTTCGTCAACGACGTCCCCGTGGACCAGAAGTACAACGGCGAGGAGACCACCGAGCACGTGCGGGCGCTGCTCTCCTCGACCGACAGGATCTTCCCCAAGCGCCACGGCATCGACTTCTACCACACCTACAAGCAGGACCTCGCCCTTCTCGCCGAGCTGGGGCTGAAGACGTTCCGTACCTCGATCAACTGGGCGCGCATCTTCCCCAACGGCGACGACGCCGAGCCCAACGAGGAGGGGCTGGCCTTCTACGACGCTCTCATCGACGAGATCCGCGCCAACGGCATGGAGCCGATGATCACCTGCCTGCACTACGAGATGCCCATCGCGCTGACGCTCAAGTACAGCGGCTGGTACTCGCGCGAGCTCATCGACCTGTTTGAGCGCTACTGCAAGGTCATCCTGGACCGCTACCACGACCGCGTGAAGCTGTGGATCCCCATCAACCAGATCAACCTGGTGTCGGTGGAGTCCTACAACGCGCTCGGCATCTGCGCAGACAAGGTGGACAACCTGCTCGAGGCCAAGTACCAGGCGCTGCACAACCAGATGGTGGCCTGCGCGCGCGTGTGCCGCTACGCGCACGAGACCTACCCCGACCTCCAGATGGGCATGATGCTGTGCGGCGGCCCGGCCTACCCCGGCAGCTCCAAGCCCGAGGACGTGCTCGCGTGCATGCGCCACAACCAGACCGACTACTTCTTCGGCGACGTCATGCTGCGCGGCTCCTATCCCGGCTACATGCTGCGCTTCTTCGAGGACAACGGCATCGACGTGCGCTTCGGCGAGCGCGACGTGGAGGATCTGCGCTCCGGCACCGCCGACTTCATGTCCTTCTCGTACTACTACACGAGCGTGTGCGACGCCGAGACCTACGCCAACGGCAACTCCGACCGCTCCAACGAGCTGCTGCCGGCCAACCCCTGGGGCTGGAGCATCGACCCGCTGGGCCTGCGCTTCACGCTCAACGAGTTCTACGACCGCTGGGGCAAGCCGATCTACATCACCGAGAACGGCATCGGTGCCTATGACAGGCTCGAGGACGACGGCTCCGTGCACGACCCGTATCGCGTGGACTACTTCCGCGCGCACGTCGAGCAGATGCGCGAGGCGGTGCGCGACGGCGTTGACCTGCGCGGCTACTACGCGTGGGGGCCGATTGACATCGTGAGCTGCTCGTCGAGCGAGATGAGCAAGCGCTACGGCTTCATCTACGTGGACCTCGACGACTACGGCAAGGGGTCGGGCAGGCGCTACAAGAAGGACAGCTTTGCCTGGTACCAGCACGTCATCGAGACCAACGGCGCCGAGCTCTAGCATCTGGCGCGGAGAGGGGCGCGGGCCGTCCGGTTGCGTGCCGGGCGGCCCGTTTTGCGTGTCATGGTCGCGGGCTTGCGGCGATAACCGGCAAAATCTGACTTTTCAGGAACCCAATCGTTGGAATATATGAATATGAAATCATTTTTTGCTGGTTAATTTCCACACGGTCGCCAAAACCGGAGCGGCTTGGGGCCCGGCGGCGAGAAGGACCGTCGGAGAGGGGCGCAGCGACGAGAGGGGCGCGGCGCGACGCGTGCCGCGCCGCGGCGGGCCGGTCGGCCGCTCGCGGTATACTGGGGCGCTGTAAAACGACCTGGCCGAGAGGGGACGCACGATGGCACAGAGGGTTCAGGGCACCGAGGACCTGTACGGCGGCTACATGCGCGCGTGGCAGCGCATGCAGGACGTGGCGCGCGAGCTGTTTGGCGCGTACGGCTTCGACATGATCGAGACGCCGGCCATCGAGCAGGTGGACACCTTCGTCCACGGCATCGGCGAGTCCACCGACGTGGTGCGCAAGGAGATGTTCCGCGTGTTCTCGGGCGCGCTTTTGCCCGACGTGCTGGGGCGCGGCAGCGAGAGTCACCTCAAGCCGCGCCAGCGCATGGCCCTGCGCCCGGAGGGCACGGCCGGCGTGGTGCGCTCGGTGGTGGAGAACAACCTCGTGCCGCAGGGTGCGGCCCCGGCCAAGCTCTGGTACGCGGAGGCGATGTTCCGCGGCGAGCGCCCGCAGAAGGGCCGCCTGCGCCAGTTCCACCAGGTGGGCGTCGAGTGGCTCGGCGCGAGCGACCCCGCCGCGGACGCCGAGTGCATCATCATGCTCATGGCGTACTTCGAGCGCCTGGGCTTCTCGCCTGAGTCCCTGCGCCTGACCATCAACTCGATGGGCGACGCCGCGTGCCGCCCTGCCTACCGCGAGAAGGTCCGCGCGTTCATCCTCGACCACGCCGACGAGATGTGCGACGACTGCCTCGAGCGCGCGCAGATCAACCCCCTGCGCGCCTTTGACTGCAAGAACGACCACTGCCGCGAGGTCATGGCCGCCGCGCCGCTCGCGCCGGACAACCTCTGCGACGAGTGCGCCGCGCACTACGCCGCCGTCAAGCGCTACCTCGACGCGGCAGGCGTGGCCTACGAGGAGGACCCCACGCTGGTGCGCGGCCTGGACTACTACACGCGCACGGTCTTCGAGGTGGAGGTCGCCGGCGCGGGCGTGGGCGCCATCGGCGGCGGCGGCCGCTACGATGGGCTCGTGGAGCTCGAGGGCGGCAAGCCCACGCCGGGCCTCGGCTTCGCGGTGGGCTTCGAGCGCATCGCGCTGGCGCTGGCCGCCCAGGGCGTTGAGCTGGGCGGCGAGAAGCCCGGCTGCGTGTACGTGGCGTGCACCGGCGGCGAGGCCGAGCGCGCCGCGGCCTTCCGCGCGTGCCTGGCGCTGCGCGGCGCGGGCGTGCGCACCGAGGCCGACTACCAGGGCCGCTCGCTCAAGTCCCAGTTCAAGCAGGCCGACAAGCTCGGCGCGTCGCTCTGCGTGGTCATCGGCGGCGACGAGGTGGCGGCCGGCGCGGCCACGCTGCGCGACATGGCCTCGCACGAGCAGGTCCAGGTGCCGATGGAGGGCCTCGCCGACGCGGTGGCGGCGCGCCTGGGGTAGGGACGGTGCGCGCCGGCTCTTCTCATGCCCCCGGGCTTCTCTCCATGCTGCGTCACTCCGCCGCCTGCCCAACAACCCGCAAAAAATGATTTCATAATCATATAATCCCACGATTGGGTTCCTGAAAAGTCAGATTTTGCTTGTTGTTTGAGGACGGGTGGCGCGTTTGGGACAGCCGGCAAGAAGGACCTTGCGGCGAGAAGGACCGGTGCCCGCCCCGCGCGCTCACTGGTACCGCAGCGCCTCGACGGGGTCCATCCGCGCCGCGCGCCGCGCCGGGTACCAGCCGAAGACCACGCCGATCCCGACGCTGATGCCGCAGGCGAGCGCCACCGCGCCCGGCGATATCACGGGCACGAGCTCGCCGCCGTTCGAGCTGAGCATCCCGCCAGCCAGGCCCGCGAGCGCCCACGCGCCGCCGTAGCCCGCCAGGATCCCGAGCGCCCCGCCCACGAGGCAGATGGTCACGCTCTCGAGCAGGAACTGCCGTGTGACGTCCGCGCGCCGGGCGCCGAGGGCCTTGCGCAGGCCGATCTCGCGGATGCGCTCGGTCACGTTGGTGAGCATCATGTTCATGATGCCGATGCCGCCCACCAGAAGCGAGACGCCCGCCACGGCCAGCGCCAGCAGGCGGAAGGTGGCCATCGTGGAATCCAGCTGATCGATGACCTCCTGCGCGGTGGACACGTAGACGTAGCCAGTCATGGAGTCGCCGCCGCTCTCCGGGTCCTCCTCGGGGATGTTGAACCTCGCACGCAGGTAGGCGTCGGTCTCGGCGACCACGGCGTACATGTCGAGTCCCTCGTGCGCAAAGCCCACGATGTTCTGCGAGAGGGTGCCCTGCTGGCCGATGATGCGGGTCGTAGCCGTTGCGGCCGGCATGTAGATGATCGGGTAGTCCTGGTAGTTGGCGGTGTTGGGCACCGCGCCCACCACGGTGTAGCTGTCCGAGCCGATGCGCAGGCTCTGACCCGTGACCTCGGCGTCCGGGGCGCCGAAGAGGTCGTTCACCGCACTGCCGCCCAGGACCACCACCATCGCGCCGTCGGCATCCTCGTCGGCCGTGAACAGCCGGCCCTGGCTGGTCTCGAGTCCCATCGCGGTGAAGTACTCCGGCCTGCAGGCGATGACGCTCGGGTACTCGCGCTCCGCGGTGGGGGAGGCCACGCTCGCGGGGTTGGCGTAGGAGTAGCTGGTGACGAACTCGTAGTCCGCGGAGAGGTCGGAGGCCATCTCCTCGATGTCACCCTCGTCGAGCGGCTGGTTGCCGGGCGCCCAGCACACGATGTTGACCATCCGCGCCGCGTTGAGGCCGAGCTGGCCCACGAGCTGCTGGCGCATGCCGTCGATGAGCGCGGTCATGGCGATGACCGCCGCGATGCCGATGACGATGCCCAGGATCGTGAGCAGGCTGCGCGCCCGGTTGGCGAGCAGCGCGGTGAGGGTCTCGTAGCCGAGGTCGCGCGCTCTCATAGGCAGGGCACCCCCAGCAGCCGGGCCCGCCACGCGGCGGGCGAGAGGGACGTGGGGCCGTCACCGTCGCGCGAGCGCGCGTCCTTCTCGCCGCCAGCCGTGTCGGCCTCGCGCTCGGCGAGGCGTGCGAGGTAGCGACGCTCCTGCTCGTCCGTGAGGAGCCGGCCGTCGCGGATGTGCACGGTGCGGTCGGCCCAGGCGGCCACGGACGGGTCGTGCGTGATGAGGACGATGGTCTTGCCGCGGCGCTGCATGCGGCGGAAGGTGCGCATGACCATCTCGCCGGTGGCGGTGTCGAGGTTGCCGGTGGGCTCGTCGGCCAGCACGATGGCCGGGTCGTTGACCAGGGCGCGCGCGATGGCCACGCGCTGCATCTGGCCGCCGGAGAGCTCGTTGGATCGGTGGAGGTAGTGCTCCTCGGGCAGGCCCACCGCGCGCAGCGCCCGCCAGGCCGCCAGCTCGCGCTCGCGCGGCGGGGCGTCCGTGTAGACGAGCGGCAGCATCACGTTTCTCAGCACCGTGGCGCGCGGCAGCAGGTTGAACGACTGGAAGACAAAGCCGAGGCGGCTGGAGCGCAGGTAGGCGAGGTCGTCGTCGGAGAGCCCGCCCACGTCCAGGCCCTCCAGCCGGTACGTCCCGGCGTCGGCGCGGTCCAGGCAGCCGAGGATGCTCATGAGCGTGGACTTGCCCGAGCCCGAGGGGCCCATGATGGCGAGAAACTCGCCGCGCCGCACCGTGAGCGAGACGCCGCGCAGCGCCGTGGTGTGGCCGGCCGCGGTCTCGTAGATGCGCCAGGCGTCGTGGATGTCGATGGCGGGCGTCATGGTCAGGCCGCCGGGGCGTCGGTGGTCGAGGCGTCGCCGGCGGGGGCGTCGTCCGCGCTCACGGCGTCGGGGTTGGCGGGGCCGGCGTCGGGGTCTGCCGCGCCGGCGACGTCGCCCGCCGCCGGGCCCGCGCCCACGGTCGAGGGATCGACGGAGTAGGCGTCCACCACCACGAGGTCGCCCTCGGCCACGCCGCCCTCCACCACCGCCTCCGAGGCGCTCTGCGCGCCCACGGTGACGGCGCGGCGCTCCACGGCCTGCGTCTCGGGGTCGGTCATCACGTAGAGGTAGTAGCTCGCGCCGTCGTCGGTCATGAGGGCCGAGGTCGGCACCGTGAGGGCGTCGGGGACGTCCTGCAGCAGGATCTCCACGCTCGCCGTCATGCCCGGCTTGAGCTCGGGGACCGGCTCGGGGACGAGCACCTCCACGTCGTAGGTGACCACGCCGTAGGAGTAGCCGTACTCGTCCGCGGACGCCACGGTCGAGATGCGCGTGACCGTCCCGTCGAGAAGGACCCCGGGCAGCGCCGAGAAGCTCACGCGCGCGGCCTGGCCCACGGCGACGCGGGAGATGTCCACCTCGTTGACCTGCACGGAGACCCGCATCTGAGAGAGGTCGGCGATCTGGACGAGCGGGCCGGCGGTCCCCGGGGCGGAGCCGGAGCCGCTCGTGCCCGCGGTCCCGCCCGCGCCCACCGCGGCGCCCGTCACGGCGTTCAGCACCACGACCGACCCGGAGGCCGGCGCCGTCACGGTGCGCCCGGCGGCCCGCGCGACGGCCTGGTCGTAGGCGTCCTGCGCGATCTCCTGCTGGAGGCGCGCGGACTCGAGCGGCACGAGCAGCGACGCGGCCGCGTCCCTGCTCTCGGCGTAGTAGACGTCGTTGTAGGCCCGCTGCGCCTGGTCCGTCTCGGCGCGGCGCTGGCGCAGGTCGAGCTCGGCTTGGCGGACCTCGCGGTCGAGGTCGTCGTTGCGGATGGTGAGCAGCGTCTGGCCCTCGCTGACCACGTCGTCCAGACCCACGTCCACGGACGCGATGATGCCGTCCACCTCGGGCGTCACCACCACGGAGGTGAGCGGCTGGGCGGTGCCGGTGGCCTGCACCGACTCGACGAACTCACCGCGGGTGACCGGCGTCGTCTGGAGTGCGTCGTCGCTGGCGGGCGCGGCGGACAGCGCGCCCGCGACACCCCAGGCCACGAGTGCGATGACGACCACGCCCGCGGCCACGCCTGCGCCGATGACCCGCTTGCGGCGGCGCGCCCGGCGGTGGCGCTCGAGGGACTCGAGCGCGAGCCGCTCCTCGACGTCGTCGAGGTCGTCGTCGGGGTCGAGGCCACCGTCGCCGGGCACGGGCGCGCGCTCGGGGCACGATGCGCCGCGGTCCTTCTCGCCATTCGCGGAGGGCGCCTCGTCGGCCGGCGTGGGCACCCGTTCGAGGTCTTCTCGCGTCATGGCTCCTCCTTGGTCGGGGACCGACGGCTGAAGCGAAGCTGAGATGACACGAGCGTAGCCAAAGCGCCGCGGCGGCGCGTGCCGGCACCCGGCGTCTGAGGGGCAAAAGCGCCGGTGGGCGGCGCAGCTTACAAAATTGTAACGGAGCCGCGCGGCCGTCCGCCCGCGCCGCTCAGATGCGCGAGCAGATGAGCTGGTTGATCGAGACGCTCCAGGATCGGAGAGGGCTCGTGTCAAATGGCGGCGTATATGATGTTGGATGTCGGGCCGCGCTGAATTCGAGCGGCACCCGATGGGGCGCGGACGGCGGGGGGAGGGACGCATGGGAGAGCTCGCGGTGGTCTATGAGGACGAGGTCCTGCTCGCGTGCGACAAGCCGGCGGGTATCATCGTGCACGGCGACGGTACGGGCACGCGCACGCTCACCGACCTCGTGGCCGACCACCTGGCCTCCCGCGGCCGCGCCGGCGTCCGGCCGCAGGCGGTGCAGCGCCTGGACCGCGAGACCACCGGCCTCACGCTCTTCTCGCTGGACCGCGCCACGCAGCCGGCGCTCGACGCGCAGGTGGCGGGCCACGCCATGCACAAGACCTACCTCGCGGTGGTGTCGGGCCGCGTGGGATGGGCCGAGAAGGTCGTGCGCGCGCACGTCGGCCGCGACCGCCACGACGCCCGACGGATGCGCGCCTGCCGCCCGGGCCAGGGCAAGCCGGCCGAGACCCGCCTGCGACGCGTGGCCTCGGCGGGCGGGCGCACGCTGCTTCTGGCCGAGCTCGTGACCGGCCGGCGCCACCAGATCCGCGTGCACCTGGCCTCGCTCGGGCTGCCCATCGTGGGCGACGCGCTCTACGGCGGTGCGCGCTGTCCGGCGGGCCTCATGCTGCACGCGTGGCGCGAGGAGCTCGACCATCCCGTGACCGGCGAGCGCCTGCGCCTTGAGACCGCATGGCCCGCGCGCCTGTGGCCCGATCCGCCCGCGGCCCTTCTCGGCAGCTGAGCCGCCCCTGGCCCTGCGCGCTTCTCGGTTACGATGCTCCTATATCTGTCAAGTCACTCCCTGGCGACCTCCGGGGGCATCCCGTCGGCGACCCACGCGGCGTAGCGCGCCGCCA
>NZ_CBIFYV010000050.1:0-10164 GCF_966187215.1 Thermophilibacter sp. | reverse complement strand
GTTTTCAGGAAACCAATCCTGCGGACATATAAAGCTGTAGCTAATTTTGTATGTTATCCGAGGCACGGGAGCGGGGTTTTGCACGGGTCGGGGTTCTCGTGCGCAAAATCGCCGCTAGAGCGGCCCGGTGAGTGGCGAGAAGGACGTCGCCGTGCCCGGCGAGCGGTGAGAGCCCGGGATGTATGCGGCGCCCGGACGCAAAAGGCCCGCCCGCGTGCGCAAAATCGCCGCCAGCGCGGCTCCCGCGCGGCACTCGTAAGCCTGAGCAAACTTTTACTTGCGTCTAACGGAGTTAGGCGTATATTACTTTTGTCAAGTTGGTGAAGACAAACTTTTGGAGGCGGGACATGACGGCAGCTCAGCTCCCCCTCGCGATGGTGGGTGCGGGGGAGACCGCGCGCGTCGCGCGCGTCCGCGGCGACTCCGACCTGTGCCAGCACCTCGCGTCGCTCGGGTTCGTGGAGGGTGCCGAGGTCAAGGTGGTCTCGCGTGCCGCAGGCGACGTCATCGTGAACGTCAAGGGCGCGCGCCTCGCGCTCAACCGTACGATGGCGGGCCGCGTCGCCGTAACCCTGTGACGAACAGGGCAATGACGAAAAGGGACTGTCCCTTTTCATCGCCGCGCGACGGACAACGTGTATCGGTGCCGGCCTCGGCCGGCATGGGAAGAAAGGCAGCACATGGCAACACTCAAGGACGTGAGGGTGGGGGAGAGCGCGACCGTCGCGGCGCTGACCGGCGCGGGCGCGCTCAAGCGTCGCATCATGGACATGGGCCTCACCAAGGGCACGCGCGTCTACGTGCGCAAGGTGGCGCCGCTCGGCGACCCCGTCGAGCTCACGGTGCGCGGCTACGAGCTCTCGATCCGCAAGGACGAGGCGGCGTCGATCGAGGTCACGGACGTGCGCGCGGGTGAGTAGCGCGCCAGCGGGGAACCTCGCGGGCACGACGCGCACGGCCGTCAGCGGCCGTTTTTCTCGCCCAGCGAGTTAACCTCATCTAACAATTGTTACCCGCAAAGTAGCATATGGCAAACTTGGCAGGAAAGGCAGGGCATGGCAGACACGATCATCGGTCTCGCAGGCAACCCAAACTGCGGCAAGACCACGCTCTTCAACGAGCTCACCGGCTCCAACGGATACGTCGGCAACTGGCCCGGCGTCACCGTGGAGAAGAAGCAGGCCGCCTGGCGCGCCGACAAGGACGTCACCTTCGTCGACCTCCCCGGCATCTACTCGCTCTCCCCGTACACGCCCGAGGAGGTCGTCTCGCGCGACTACATCGTGGACGAGCGCCCCGACGCCGTCATCAACCTCGTCGACGTGACCAACCTCGAGCGCAACCTCTACCTCACCACGCAGCTTTTGGAGGCCGGCCGCCCCGTGGTGGTGGGCCTCAACATGTGCGACCTGCTCGAGCAGCGCGGCGACCAGATCGACGCGGCCGCCCTCTCCGAGCGGCTCGGCGTGCCGGTCGTGGAGGTCTCGGCGCTGCGCGGCAAGAACCTCGACGAGCTGGTGGGCAAGGCCGTGGAGTCCGCCCGCGCCGGCAGGGTGCAGCCGGGCGCGCGGTGCTTCTCGCCGGAGGTCGAGGACGCGCTCTCCACGATCGCGCAGCTCATCTCGGGCAGCTGCGACGCGGAGCTTACGCGCTGGTATTCCGTCAAGGTCTTCGAGCGCGACGCCGAGGCCATCAAGGCGCTGCACCTCAGCTCCGCCCAGCTCAACCAGGCCGAGAAGGTCATCAAGGCCGTCGAGAAGTCCCGCGGAGACGACGCCGAGTCCATCATCACCTCCGACCGCTACGACTGGATCGGCGAGGTCATGGCCACCTGCGTGCGCAAGGCGCCCAAGAGGCTCAGCCTCTCCGAGAAGATCGACCGCGTGGTCACCAACCGCGTCCTGGGCCTTCCGATCTTCGTCGCGGTGATGTTCGCCGTGTACTTCGTCGCCGTGTCCACCGTGGGCACGTGGGGCACCGACTGGGCCAACGACGGCGTCTTCGGTGACGGGTGGCTGTGGAACCCGGCCGACCAGGCGGCCTACGAGGAGGCCACCGAGGAGTACGACGCGGGCTTCTACGGCGACAAGATCGACGGCTTCATCGCCGCCGCCGAGGCCGACGGCGTGCCGACCGACGGGGTGGCCGACGCCGTGGCCGCGCTCGCCGAGGACCCGGAGGACGCCGAGGCCCAGGCCACGGTCGACGCCTTCGTGGCCGACGCCGAGGCCGTCGGCGTCACGGCCACCGACGTGCCGACCCACGACGGCGACGGCAACTTCATCGTCGTGGACGCCGACGGCGAGGAGGGCGTCGCCACGCGCCTCGACGCGGACGGCGAGCCGGTGCTCGCGGACGGCCAGGAGCTCTCCGTCATCGATGCCGTGACGGCCGCCGACTTCGAGGAGGCCGTGGCCGCGCAGGACAGCGCCCCGGCGCTCGAGGACTACGACAGCTTCGTGCCGTCGGTCCCGTCCGTGATCGAGGGCTGGCTCGCCGCGGCCGGCGCCTCTGACTTCGTCCAGGCGCTCGTGCTCGACGGCATCGTGGCCGGCGTGGGTGCGGTGCTCGGCTTCATCCCGCAGATGTTCGTGCTCTTCGTCATGCTCTGCTTCCTCGAGGACTGCGGCTACATGAGCCGCGTGGCCTTCGTCATGGACCGCGTGTTCCGCCGCTTCGGCCTCTCGGGCAAGAGCTTCATCCCCATGCTCATCTCGTCGGGCTGCGGCGTGCCGGGCGTCATGGCCACCAAGACCATCGAGAACGAGAAGGACCGCCGCATGACGGCCATGCTCACCACGATGATCCCGTGCGGCGCCAAGACCCCGATCATCGCCCTCGTGATGGGCGTGCTCATCGGCGGCTCCGACGCCTGGTGGGTGGCCCCGATGTTCTACTTCCTGGGCCTCGCCGCCATCATCGTCTCGGCGCTCATGCTCAAGAAGACCAAGATGTTCGCCGGCGAGCCCGCGCCCTTCGTGATGGAGCTGCCCGACTACCACTTCCCGACGCTCAAGAGCTGGTGGCTGCACGTGTGGGAGCGCATCTCCGCGTACCTCAAGAAGGCCGCCACGATCATCTTCGCCGCGTCCGTGGTCGTGTGGTTCCTGCTCGAGTTCGGCTTCGCCAGCTGGGCGGGCGGCGACGGCTCCTTCGGGTTCCTCTCGCTCATGGAGGGCGCGCCCGAGTACTACACCGACTACTCGCTGCTCGCGATGGTGGGCAACGCGGTGGCGTGGATCTTTGCGCCGCTCGGCGCCGACACCTGGCAGGCTGCCGCGGCCTCGATCAACGCGCTGATCGCCAAGGAGAACCTCGTCTCCACCTTCGGCGTCATCTTCGGCATCGGCGACGCCACCGAGAACTCCGTCACCATGTGGAGCGGCTTCGCCGGTATGTTCACCGACGGCGCGGGCGTGCTGCACGTGGGCGCGATGTGCGCGTTCGTGGCGTTCAATATGCTCGACGCGCCGTGCTTCGCCGCCATCGGCACGATCCGCCGGCAGATGGACAGCCCCAAGTGGTTCTGGTTCGCGATCGGCTACCAGTGCGTGTTCGCGTGGTGCGTGGGCCTCATCATCAACCAGCTGTGGGAGCTGTTCGCGCTCGGGAACTTCGGCGTGTGGACGGTGGTGGCGTTCGTGCTGCTCGCGGGCATGATCTTCCAGATCGTGCGCCCGATGCCGCGCGACGAGCGCCCGGACGAGAAGATCCTCTCCGACCTCTCCGAGTCCGCCGCGTAGCAGACGGGGGTAGCCCCCTAGTCAAGTCGAGCGCGCCGTCGGCCCTCGCGGTCGGCGGCGCGCCGTCGTACGGAAGGAGCCCGCATGCACAGAAGATCAGAGATTGCGCGGGCGGCGCGCGAGGTCCTTCTCGCCGACCTGTCGCGGAGGGTGACGATTCCCGAGCTGGCGCGGGTCTGCGGCACCTCGCCGACGGTGCTCAAGGAGGCCTTCCGTGCGGAGTTCGGCATGCCGGTCTACGCGTGGTTCCGGCGTCGGCGCATGATCGCGGCCGCGCGGCTGCTCGTGTGGACAGACCTGCCGGTGCACGAGGTCGCGCGCGTCGTGGGCTATGCCAGCGCGTCAAAGTTCGCGCGGGCGTTCGCGGCCTGCCTGCGCCTGGGGCCGAGCGCCTGGCGCGAGCGCTACGGCCGCGTGAGACAATGGGGACGGAGGTGTTTGTCACGCCTCCGTCCCCATTGTCACGTTACAGCGTCCAGCCCGCGCTCTCGCGCTGGAGGCTGACCATCCGGGCGAAGAGCCCGCCCGCGGCGAGCAGCTCGGCGGGGCTGCCCTGCTCGACCACGCGCCCGCCGTCGAGGACCACGATGTGGTCGGCGGCCTCGACCGTGCGCATGCGGTGGGCGATTACGATGACGGTCTTTCCGACGAGAAGCCGGCTCAGGGCCTGCTGCACCTGGGTCTCGTTCTCAACGTCGAGCGACGCGGTGGCCTCGTCCAGAAGCACGATCGGCGCGTCCTTCAAGAGGGCGCGCGCGATGGAGATGCGCTGGCGCTCGCCGCCGGAGAGCTTGGAGCCGTTCTCGCCGATCATGGTCTGGTAGCCGTGTGGGAGCCGGCTCACGAACTCGTCGCAGTTGGCGGCGCGGGCGGCGGCGAGCACCTCCTCGTCGGTGGCGCCGCGGCGTCCCAGGCGGATGTTGCCCATGACGGTGTCGTCGAAGAGCAGCACGTCCTGGAACACCACGGCAAAGTCGCGCAGCAGGACCTCGGGGTCGACCGTGCTCACGTCCACCCCGCCCACGCTCACGCGCCCGGAGCCCGCGTCCCAGAAGCGGCAGGCGAGCCTGGAGCACGTGGACTTGCCGGAGCCGCTGGGGCCCACGAGCGCGGTGACCTCGCCCTGGCGCGCGGTGAAGCTCACGTCGGAGAGGACCTTCTCGGCACCGCGGTCGTAGGCGAAGCTCACGTGGTCGAACACCACGTCGTGCTCGGCGGGCGCGTACGCATCGCTGCCGGCCGCCAGCGGCTCCTCGTAGAAGCTCCTCATGCGCGCCGCGGCCGTGCGCGCCGAGAAGAGCTCGGCGATGAGCATGAGCGCCTGGTCGAACGGCGCGTAGATGCGCGAGACCACGATGAGGAAGCAGAAGAGGGCGAGGAAGTCGCAGGTGCCCTCGGCCACGAACGTCGCGCCGGCGAGCAGCGTCGTGGCAAAGCCCAGCCTGAGCACGATCTGCGCGCCGTTCACGCACACGCCGGTGACCATCTCCGCGCGCACCGCGCAGCGCTCGGCGGCGTCGACGCTCTCGTTGACGTGCTGGAGGTAGCGGTCAACCTGGTTGGTGGCGCGCACCTCGCGCACGCACTCGAGCGCCTCCTGGATGTGCTCGGAGGTGCGCAGGCCCGCCATCCGCGTCCGCCGCATGAGCGGCTGCAGCTTGGCTCGCACGCCAAAGAGCAGCGCGAGCGCCACGGGGCCCGACCACATCGAGGCGAGCATGAGCCGCCAGTCAAAGCAGGCGAGCGCCGCGGCCGCGATGGCCATGGTGGCGTAGGCGCCGTAGAGCTCGGGCAGCACGTGGCTGTAGGCGTGCTCGCAGGTCTTGACGTCGGTCATGAGCGTCTCGGTGAGGTCGGCGAGGTCGCGCCGGCCGAAGAACGAGAGCGGCAGCTTGCGCAGGCGCTCGGCAAGCCCGATGCGCTGCCGGCCGGACTCCTTGTAGATGACGCCGTACTGGTAGTAGTAGGCGAGCCGCTCGCAGACGAAGAGGACGACGCCGTAGGCCAGCGCACCGGCGAGAAGCGCGGGCGCGCCCAGCGCGAGCAGGTCGACGCCGCCCCAGGGCTCGCCGCCCGTGAGGCGCGCCATGAGGCTCGACGCGGTGAGGAAGAGCAGTCCCGACCCGCCGAAGACCACGAGGTTGGAGACCGTGGTCCACACGGCGCCGAGCTTGACGTTGCGCACGCCCTCGTCGGTGAGGGCGTACTTCTCCTTGATGGTCATCTATGCCACCTCCCCGGCGCTGGTGATGCGCCAGCTCACGGCCTGCTCGTAATCGGCCCACATGCGCGCGTAGAGGCCGCCGGCCGCCACGAGCTCGTCATGCGTCCCCTGCTCGGCCACGCGCCCGTGGTCGAGCACCACGATCCTGTCGGCGTTGCGCACGGTGGAGAGCCGGTGCGCGATCATGAGCGTGGTGCGCCCGGCCGAGAGCCGCGCGAGCGCCCGCTGGATGAGCACCTCGTTCTCCGGGTCGGCGAAGGCCGTGGCCTCGTCGAGCACCACGATGGGCGCGTCCTTCAGGATGGCGCGGGCGAGCATGAGCCGCTGCACCTCGCCGCCCGAGAGGTAGACGCCGTCCGTCCCCACGACGGTGTCCACGCCCTGGGGGAGCTTCTCGACGATGTCGGCGCACTGCGCGGCCTCGAGCGCCGCCATGACCTCGGCGCGCGTCGCGGCGGGCCGGGCGGCGCGCACGTTCTCCAGGATGGACTGCGAGAAGAGCCGGTTGGCCTGGAACACGAAGGCCACGCGGTCCATGAGATCTGCCGGGTCCAGGTCGCGCACGTCGACGCCGCCCACGCGCACGCTGCCCGCCGAGGCGTCCCAGAAGCGCGGCACGAGGCTCGCCGCCGTGGACTTGCCGCCGCCGGACGGCCCCACGAGCGCCACCGTGCCGCCGGCGGGCACGGTGAACGACACGTCTTCCAGTGCGGGCTCCTCGGCGCCGTCGTAGGTGAAGCTCACGTGGTCGAAGGCCACGTCGTTGCCCGCGGGCGTCCGCGGGACCGCGGGCGCGTCGATCACGGGCGCCGCCAGCACCTCCTCCACGCGGCTGAGCGCGTCGGCGGCCGACTGCAGCGCGTCGGACATGAACATCACGCGCGTCATGGCGGTGGGGATCACGGCCGAGAAGATCGCGTAGAACGTGAAGTTCGCGAGGAAGCGCGCGGGGTCCGCCTCGCCGGGCGCGAGCATGAGGGCCACGGGCACGAGGAAGACGGCCACGCCGTTGATCACCGTGAGCGAGAGCGACTGCGGGTTCCGGCACCACGTCACCGCGTAGTCCTGGGCGAGCCGCGTGAACTCCTCGATCGACTCGCGGAACGCGCGGAACGAGTGCACCGTCTGCTGGAACACCTTGATGACGGGGATGCCGCGCACGTACTCCGTGCCCGTCTTGTTCATCTTGACGAGAGAGCCCATGTAGCGTCGCATGAAGTCCATGCCGCGGCCGCCCATCATGTAGAACATGCAAGCGAACGAGATCGCCACCGGCACGAGGCACGCCAGGCCGAGCCGCCAGTCAAACACGAAGAAGATGACGAGCATGCCGCCGATCATGGCGATGCTGCCCGCCGTGTCCGGCAGCTTGTGGGCGAGAAGCCCCTCGGTCTCGGCCGCGCAGCCGTCCACCACGCGCCGCAGCGCGCCCGACGCGTGGCTGTCGAAGTAGCCCAGGCTCGTGCGCATGAGGTGCGCGGTCGTGGCCTTGCGCATGTTGGACGCGCAGCGGAACGCCGCGAGGTGCGTGCACATGAGCCCCGCGAAGTAGAGCGCGATGCTCGCCACCGCGAACCCGAGCGCCCGCCAGCCGTAGGCGCCGATGCCCGTGGCCGCGCTCCAGCGGGGCGCCACGGCGATGAGGTCGCGCGCGGTGAACCAGATGCAGACGTAGGGGCCAAAGCTCAGGAGCATCGAGACGGCCGAGAGCGCGCAGCCCAGATAGGTGAGCGCCCGGCGCGGCCCGGCAAAGGCGAGGAGCCGCCCGACGGGCCCTGGTTGTTTGGACATTGATACCTCCAAGTCCTTCTCGGTTGATTGTTACCGTTCTCTAACTTACTATCGGGACGAGGAAAGGCGCGTCCCGCGCGCGAGGTTGGGACGATTTCGAAAGGCGGCGATGGCCACGGACCGGCTCGGTGAGCTGTACCTGCCGCAGGTCGAGCAGTTCGGCGTGACGCTGCGTCCGTGCGGGGCGGCGCTCGTGGGGTCGGTGTCCAACGAGCGCGCCGAGGCGCGGGTGTGCGTCTATCGCCTCGGCGAGCTGGGCGTGGTCACCTCGCATCGCATTCGCGTCCTGCGCGACCTGCCGTTTTCGGAGCGCGGGGTCCCGGGGGTGTGCGTGGCCACGCTCTGCGCCGACAGCCTGGCGCTGTGCCCGGTGCGCCAGCCGCGCGCGCCGCGGCGCTCGGGCAACGTGGCCGTCTTCGGCCAGGGCGGCCGGGAGTGCGCCACGGTGCTGCGGGCCGGCTCGGTGCAGGACGCGGTCTCGGTCACGCTGCTGCCGGAGTGGTTCGCCCGCATGGGGGACGCCGACCGCTCCGCCGCGCGCGGGCTCATCGAGGGGGTGGGGGAGACCTGCCCGGACGAGATGGCCGCGCGGCTCGACGCGCTCATGCGGGCGGTCTCCCCGCTGTTCGGCGGCGCGCTCGCGGACGGGCGGAGGCTGGCGGGGCTCGCGCGCGACGTGACGCGCGTGACGCTCGACTGGCACGAGGGGCGCGAGCGCGCCGAGGCCGCGCGGGGGACGCTCGCCCAGGCGCGGCTCGTGCGCGCGGCGGCGTGCCACATCGCGCGGCACCTGGACGCGCCGCTCTCGCTGGACGGCCTGGCGCGCGACCTGCTTACGAGCCGCTCGCGGCTGTGCGCGGCGTTTCGGGCCGAGACGGGCCAGAGCGTGGGCTCCTACATCGCGCGCGAGCGCGTGGCGCGCGCCGAGCAGCTGCTGCGCGTGGGGTCGCTGAGCGTGGGCGAGGTGGCGCGCGCCGTGGGCTACCCGCGGACCTCGAGCTTCACGGTGGCGTTCGAGCGCGCCCGGGGCGTCCCGCCGAGCGTCTGGCGCGCCGAGCGCTCCTGAGAACCTCACACCTGGTGCGAGCTTTCACGTTCTTCTCGCCAGCGAACTGGACTTTTCCGGGAGACGAGAAGAAAAGATGAGACGAGCTGTGAGGTTCGGGGCCCCGTGTGGCGCACGACCGGCGGTCGCGTATACTGGCCGGTGATAAACACCACCAGAAAGGTAGGAATTACCATGGAAGCAGGAATGTCCCAGGCGCTTGCCTGGGCCGCACTCGGGTGCGGCTTCACCTGGCTCATGACCACGGCGGGCTCGGCCGTGGTGTTCTTCTTCAGGAGCGAGCGCAAGCTCATGCACCACATCTTCCTCGGGTTCGCCGCGGGCGTCATGGTGGCGGCGAGCGTGTGGTCGCTGCTCAATCCCGCGATCGAGCAGGCCGAGGAGCAGGGCGTGCCGGGGTGGCTGCCGGCGGCGGGAGGCTTCCTTCTGGGCGTCGCCTTCCTGATGCTGCTCGACACGCTGCTGCCGCACCTGCACGCCGACGCCGACGAGCCGGAGGGCCTGCCCTCGGGCTGGCGCCGCACGACGCTTCTGGTCTCGGCCGTCACGCTGCACAACGTTCCCGAGGGCATGTCGGTGGGGCTGCTCTTCGCCATGGCGGCGCAGACCGCGGGCGCGGCGGGCGACGCCTACCTCGGCATGGCCGTGGCGCTCGCGCTGGGCATCGGGCTGCAGAACTTCCCCGAGGGCGCGGCCATCTCGCTGCCGCTCGCGCGCGAGGGCATGAGCCGCGGGCGCGCCTTCGTCATGGGCAGCCTCTCGGGCATCGTCGAGCCGGTCTTCGGCGTGGCCGTGGTGCTCGCGAGCGGCTGGATTGCGCCGTTCATGCCGTGGCTGCTCGCCTTCGCCGCGGGCGCGATGATCTACGTGGTGGTCGAGGAGCTCATCCCCGAGGCGCACCTCGGGCAGCACTCCAACGTGGGCACGCTCGGCTTCATCTTCGGGTTCGTGGTGATGATGGTGCTCGACGTGGCGCTGGGGTAGGGCGCGCCCAGCTGTGGAGAAGATGTGTAAGCCAAAGTTAACACTTAGAGTGAGCCCGAGTTAACTTATTCTAACAGTGCGCCAGGAGACACGGCGACACACCGGCGCTGCACGTTTAACCCTGCCCGAGCGACGGTCCCTCTCCCCGTCGCGAACGGCGAACCTCGCGCCACCTGCCAACCCCCTCAGAGGCAGGTGGCGCCTCTGTGTGCCGGGGGCGTCTCCGGTCAGCCGGCCGCGTCCTGCCTCGCCTGCCGCGTCCGCCCCATCCGGTTACGATGCTCCTATATCTGTCAAGTCACTCCCTGGCGACCTCCGGGGGCATCCCGTCGGCGACCCACGCGGCGTAGCGCGCC
>NZ_CBIFYV010000049.1:0-6783 GCF_966187215.1 Thermophilibacter sp. | reverse complement strand
CCCGGGCCGGGCCACGATCGTCTCGCGCGACGCCTCCCGCGCGCCCGCCGCCGCCGACGCGCCGGGCGAGCCGCTCGTGGGGCGGCTGCGCGTGGCCGACGACGCCCGCGCGCTGCTCGAGGCCCTTCTCGGCGACGTCCGCCTGGTGGACGGCCCCACCGAGGCGCTCCGGGCGCACGCGCAGGCGCCGGGCCTGACCTACGTCACGGCCGACGGCGTGGCCGTACTGCCGGACGGACGCGTCCACGTGGGCAGCGCCCCGTCGAGCGAGGCGGGCGCGCTCGAGCGCAAGCGCCGCATGCGCGCGCTGCGCGACGGCATGGCCGGGCTCGAGGACCGCCTCGCGACGGCCGCCTCGGCGCTCTCGGAGGCGGAGGCCGCGCTGGCCGAGGCCCGCGAGCGCGCCGCCTCCTCGCAGGGCGAGATCGCGCGCCTGCGCTCGGAGCTCTCCGCCGCCACCTCCGAGCGCGGCCGGCTCGAGCAGCAGCTCTCCTCGGCGAGGAGCGAGCGGGCCCAGGTGGCCCGCCGCCGCGAGGAGGCGGCCGAGCGCGCTGAGGCCGCCCGCGCCGACATCGCCTCGCATCGCAGCGCCGCGGCCAAGGCCCGCGAGCGCGCCGAGGAGCTCGACCGCCAGCTCGCGGAGGCCACCGAGGAGCACGACGACGCCGTGCGCGAGCAGACCCGCGCGAGCCGCGAGCTCTCCGACGCGCGCCTGGAGCTCGCCACCACGCGCGAGCGCCGCGCCAACCTCGCCACGCGCGAGGCCGAGCTCGCCCGCCGACCGCAGGAGCTCGACGAGCGCATCCGCTCCACCGAGCGCTCCTCGCGCGCGCTCGAGGTGGTGCGCCTGCGCGTGGACCCGCTGCACGACCGCTACGACGCCATCCGCTCCCGCGCGCTCGAGTGGGCCGCGCGCCTGCGCGACCGTGCCTCGCTCGCCGAGGCCGACTCCGACTCGCTCAAGAAGACCATCGGCGAGGCCCGCGAGGCGGTCTCCGCCGCCACCGCGGAGCTCGATTCCGCGCGCGAGGCCGCATCGGGCGTCAAGGTCGACCTCGGGCGCCTCGAGGAGCGCGTGCAGGTCGCGGTCGACGCGATCGTGGCCACGGGCGCCGTGCTCGACGAGGCGCTCGAGCTGCCCGCCCCGGAGGACCGCGACGAGGCCGAGCGCCGCGTGTCGTCGCTCAAGGCCCAGATCGAGTCCATCGGGCCGGTCAACGCCGTGGCCATGGACGAGTACCTGCGCCTCAAGGAGCGCGCCGACTACATCGCCGAGCAGGTGGCCGACCTCGAGGGCGCCCGGCAGTCGCTGCGCAAGATCACGGCGGCCATCGACCGCAAGATGCGCAACCGCTTCCTCACCGTCTTCGAGAAGGTGAACCACAACTTCTCCGAGGTCTTCTCGCTGCTGTTCCCGGGCGGCCAGGCGCACATCGAGATGACGGACCCCGACGACCCGTCGGAGACCGGCATCGAGATCGTGGCCCAGCCCCGGGGCAAGCGCATCGCCAAGATGATGCTCATGAGCGGCGGCGAGAAGTCCCTCACGGCGCTGGCGCTGCTCTTCGCGGTCTACCAGGTGCGCACCGTGCCGTTCTACGTGTTCGACGAGGTGGAGGCCGCGCTCGACGACTCCAACCTCTCAAAGCTCCTCGATGCGATCGAGCGCCTCAAGCAGTCCACGCAGCTCATCGTGATCTCGCACCAGCGGCGGACCATGGAGCAGGCCGACGTGCTCTACGGCGTCTCCATGCAGGCCGACGGCGTGAGCCGCGTGGTCTCGCAGCGGCTCGACCGCGCGACCGGAAAGGTGGTTGATGCGTAAGATGGGTCTTCTCGACAGCCTGAGGTCCGGGCTCAAGCGCTCGCGCGAGGCGATCAACGAGCTGTTCTACATGGGCGGCGAGGTCGACGAGAGCTTCTGGGAGGAGCTCGAGGACACGCTGGTCATGGGCGACATGGGCGCCGAGCTGGTCATGCGCGTGACCGACGACCTGCGCGACCAGGCCGCGCGCGAGAACCTCACCCGCGCCGAGCAGATCCGCGAGGCCCTGGCGCGCCGGCTCGCGGCGGAGTTCCCCGCGGCGGAGCGCGACCCGTTCGGCGACCTGCCCAGCTGCGTGCTGTTCGTGGGCATCAACGGCGCGGGCAAGACCACCACGGTGGGCAAGCTCGCCGGCCGGGCGCGCGAGGACGGCGTGAGCTGCCTCATCGGCGGCGCCGACACGTTCCGCGCCGCGGCGATCGAGCAGCTGGAGGTCTGGGGCCGGCGCGCCGGCGTGGAGGTCGTCACGCGCGAGCGCGGCGCCGACCCGGCGAGCGTCTGCTACGACGTGGTGGAGCGCGCCGAGCGCGAGGGCACCCAGCTCACGCTCATCGACACGGCGGGGCGCCTGCACACCTCCTCCGACCTCATGCGCGAGCTCGCCAAGGTGGTGGGCGTCACGCGCAAGCGCTCGGGCGCGCCCGTCTCCACCGTGCTCGTGATCGACGCCACCACTGGCCAGAACGGCCTCAACCAGGCGCGCGAGTTCAACGATGCCCTCGAGCTCGACGGCCTCATCGTCACCAAGCTCGACGGCACCGCCAAGGGCGGCATCGCGCTCGCCATATCCAGCCAGCTGGGCCTGCCCATCTACCGCATCGGCGTGGGCGAGTCCATCGACGACCTGCAGGCCTTCGACGCGCTCGAGTTCTGCCGCGCGCTCGTGGGCGAAGGGATGTGACCATGTTCAACTCTCTGTCCGACCGTCTCCAGGACACCTTCGAGAGGCTCCGCGGCAAGGGGCGCCTCACCGAGGACGACATCAACGTCGCCATGCGCGAGATCCGCATGGCCCTTCTCGAGGCCGACGTCAACTACCGCGTGGTCAAGGAGTTCGTGGCCCGCTGCAAGGAGAAGTGCCTCACGGCCGACGTCCTCGGCTCGCTCACGCCGGCCCAGAACGTGGTCAAGGTCGTGCTCGACGAGCTCACGGCGCTTCTCGGCTCCACCGACTCCAAGCTCACGCTGGCCCAGAACCGCACGCCCAACGTGATCATGCTCGTGGGCCTGCAGGGCTCCGGCAAGACCACGGCCGCCGCCAAGCTGGCCTACCTGCTCAAGCACCAGGGGCACAGCCCGCTGCTGGCCGCCTGCGACACGCACCGCCCGGCGGCCGCCGACCAGCTCGCCACGCTCGGCGCGGAGATCGGCGTGCCGGTCTTCCGTGGCGACGGCAAGGACGCCGTGGCCGTTGCCTCCGGCTCCATCCAGGAGGCCGTCGACCGCCTCTGCGACATCGTGATCGTGGACACGGCCGGCCGCCTGCAGATCGACGAGGAGATGATGGAGGAGGCCGTCGCCATCAAGCGCGCGGTGCGCCCCGACCAGATCCTCATGGTGGTCGACGCGATGACCGGCCAGGATATCGTCAACGTGGTCACGGAGTTCGCCGACCGCGTGGACTTCGACGGCGTCATCATGTCCAAGCTCGACGGCGACGCCCGCGGCGGCGGCGCGCTCTCCGTGCGCGAGGTCACCGGCAAGCCCATCAAGTTCGTCTCGATGGGCGAGAAGCCCGACTCGCTCGAGATCTTCCACCCCGACCGCATGGCCAAGCGCATCCTGGGGATGGGCGACGTGGTGGGCATCATCGAGCAGGCCCAGAAGGTCGCCGACGAGCAGCAGGTCGCCGACGCCGAGCGCATGCTGCGCGAGGGCTTCACGATGGACGACATGCTCGCTCAGATGCAGCAGATCCGCAAGATGGGCGGCCTCAGGAAGCTCGCGGGCATGATCCCGGGCATGGACCGCGCGCTCGCGCAGGCACCCGGCGCGAGCCTCGACGAGTCGCAGCTCACGCGCATCGAGGCGATCATCCGCTCGATGACGCGCGAAGAGCGCGCGCGTCCCAAGATCATCAACGGCCAGCGTCGCCGCCGCATCGCCGCCGGCTCCGGCCGCAGCGTCCAGGAGGTCAACCAGCTCATCAAGCAGTGGTCCGAGATGAACAAGATGATGGGAAAGATGCGCGGCCTCGCGCAGCAGGGCGGCGGCAAGAAGGGGCGGCGCGCCATGCAGCAGATGATGCGCAACATGGGCGGCGGCCGCATGCCGTTCTAGGCGCCCGCGCGCCCCGGCGGCGTCGTGGCCTAGTAGTGCACCACCACGACGTCGCCGAGCTTCACGAGGTTGTAGAGCTCGGCGGCCTTGTCCACGGGCAGGTTCACGCACCCGTGGCTGCCGTTGTACTGGTAGATGGAGCCGCCGAAGCTGGAGCGCCAGTTGGCGTCGTGCAGGGCGACGAGGTTGCCGACGAACGGGATCCAGTACTTCACGTGGCTGATGTAGTCGGGCTCGCCGTCGCCGTTGTAGTCGAGGCCGCGCAGCTGCACGTCGCCCGTCGCCATGTTGGAGTTGACCTGGTTGACGCCGGTGGGCGTGTCATAGCCCTGGGAGTGGTCGCCGCTCACGCAGTCGGACTCCCAGATGAGCGCCCCCGAGTCGTCGTACATGCGCACGTGCTGCTCGGTCAGGTCGATGTCGATGTAGCGGCTGCCCCAGTCGCGCCCGCCATCGTCGGGGGCCACCTGGCCGGACTGGGAGTAGGGCACGTCGACCTGGCGCGCCTCGTGGGCGTTCAGCGCGTCGACGAGCGAGGTGGTGGCGCTGCCCTCGTCGACCTCCCAGCCGTAGGAGCCGCCCGAGACCGTGACCTGCTTGCCGTCGGGGCGCGTGTAGGTGCGCTCGGAGCCGACGGTGTTGAGCGAGCCCACCGCCTCGTTCACCCACGCGCCAACGGCGTCCTGATCGAGGGAGACCGTGAGGTCGTCGCCCACGCTCACCCAGCCGGCGATGTCGTCGGCCGTGACCGCGCGCGCCTCCTGCCCGTCGAGCGCGAGCGCGCTGCCGGCCGCGGCGAGGTAGGCGTTGGCCGCGTCGAGCGCCGCGTGGAGCGCGTCGTCGGTGTGGGCGAGCTCGTCGGCACCCAGCTCGATGGAGGCGGCGCGGTCCGTGAAGGCGCGCGAGAGCGCGTCCACGAGCGCGTCCGCGTCGAGATAGCTCGCCGCCACGCCGGAGTCGAGCACGAAGGCCCCCTGCTCGGCGTCGTAGCTGACGGCGTCGCCCCCGAGCTCCTTGACCCGCTGCGACGCGGCGTCGATGCTCGGCTGGAACAGGGAGAGGAGCGCGTCGCGGTCGAACACCACGGCGCTCTCCGCGCTCACCGTCCTCCGCGCGCCCGTGGCCAGCTCCACCGGCCACGCCCAGGCGTTCGTCTGCCCGATCGCCTCGCGCGCGTAGGCCTCTCCGTCGTAGGCGAGGCTGATGTCGGAGGCGCGCACCTCCACGTCCACGCCGTCGCCGGTGACGTGCGCCTCGTAGTCGCCGAGGGCGCCGGCCTTCTCGGCGGCCACCTGGTCCACCGTCCTGAGCGAGACGTCCTGACCGTCGAGCGTGGTCCCGGGCATGAAGAAGAACTGGCTGAACGCCACCACCCCGCCCAGGTAGGCGGCGAGAAGGACGCCGAGGATGACGAGCGGGACGATCCAGAGCGCCTTGCTGTGCCGGCCCCCGGTTCTCTGGGGGCTGCTCATGTGATGTGCCATTGTGCTCACCTTGCCGGGGATGCTCGCTGCCGAAGGGGTCATCTCGCTATATTACTCTAGACGCGGGAGCGTGCGGGGAAGCCGCGAGATGTTAACGGGAGGGGAAGGCATGGCCGAGCTGGTCCGCCTCGACAGTCTGGCAGACGAGCGCCTGGACGTCTTTGCGCGCCTCACGGAGCGCCAGGTCAGGAGCGGCTCCGAGGGGCGCGGGCCGCTCATGGTCGTGGAGTCGAGGCTCGCGGTCACCGCCGCGCTCGAGGGCGGCGCCGAGCCGGTGTCGTTTCTCGTGGACGAGCGCGACCTCGACGCGTCCGCCGAGGTGCTCGCCCGCGTGGGCGGCGACGTGCCGGCCTACGTGCTGCCCCACGACGAGATCGCGCGCCTGACGGGGTTCCGCCTGACGCGGGGACTCGTCTGCGCGCTGCGCCGCCCACGCGGGCGCTCGGTGTCGGAGGCGCTCGAGGGCGCGTGCCGCGTGGTGGTGCTCGAGGACCTCGTGGACGTCACCAACGTCGGGGCGATCTTTCGCAGCGCCGCCGCGCTCGGCGCCGACGCGGTGCTCCTCTCGCCGCGCTGTGCGGACCCTCTCTGCCGCCGCGCCGCGCGCGTCTCGATGGGCTGCGTCTTCAAGGTCGCGTGGGCGCGCGCCGACGAGGCGGACTGGCCCGGGACGACGCTCGGCCTGCTGAGGGAGCGCGGCTTCGAGCGGCTGGCGCTCGCGCTGGGGGAGGGAGCCGTCGCGATCGACCGGCTGCCCCCGCTCGGCGAGACGGGCCGGCGCGCGCTGCTGTTCGGCACCGAGGGCACGGGCCTCTCGCCGCGCGCGCTCGACGCCTGCGACGCCCGCGTCATCATCCCGATGGCGCACGGCGTGGACTCCCTCAACGTCGCGGCCAGCTCCGCCGTGGCCATGTGGCAGCTCTTCCGCTGAGCCTCTCTCCGCGCGCGGCGTCTCCGACCGCCGCCGGCGACCCTTCAGAGACCTTGAGCATGTCGAGAATCGACAAAACCGCGCTCTCGAGAGGCCGTTTTGTCGAAATCCGACACACTCAAGCATCCTGAACGCCGTCGCCGCCGCGGGTGCGACCGCCCCGCTCCCGAGCGCGCGCGACGGCCTCGCGCCGAGAAGCCCATGCCGGTCACAGGTGCCGTCAGCCGGCTCACCGAGAAGGGCCTCCCTCCCGCGACTTCTGC
>NZ_CBIFYV010000048.1:0-17689 GCF_966187215.1 Thermophilibacter sp. | reverse complement strand
GCACTTGCGTCAGATTGACGCAAGTGCACGACGTCGGGATATTCCGCACCCGCATCTCGACATGCACATGCAGCAAGTTTCCGTAAGTGCACGGACCGGGCACCGAGAAGGGGCTTCCGCGTCCTTCTCGCTCCGTGCACATGCGCCAACTTGACGCATGTGCATCCCTTGGGGAGCGACCACCTCCCGCCACAGAAATGCACTTGCGTCAATCTGACGCACGTGCACGGGGATATGCACCAGAAAGGGCACATAGCTGTGTGGTAACCAAAGCGAAGCGGGACCCAGCGGCGAGAAGCGCTCCCGGCCCGGCACGGGGCGACAGCCCTCGCCCCTCTACAGCCCGCGCTCCTCGAGGCGCCGCACGATCTCGCGCAGCGTGACGCGCGCGGCGAAGAGCTGGCGGTACGTGGCGGTCCTCACGCGACCGGCCGCGGCCAGCTCGTCCATGCGCGCGCACGTGGCCGCGAGCTCCTCGCGCACGTCGGCCGCGAACGCGTCGTAGGCGGCGAGCCGCGCGGCGTCGTCCCGCTCCGCCATCAGAAGTTGGCGCCGTTCCAGCCGAAGTCCGGCGTGGCGCCGTAGCGGATGTAGATCCGCGCCGGGTCCACGCCCAGCTCGCGCGCCACCACGGGCGTGACCTCCTCGGTGAAGCGCTCCCACGCGCTCGCCGGCACCTCGCCGCGCGCGAAGACGTCCACGGTCAAAAGCGCCGACGGCGCCGCGTCGTCCCCGCCGAAGTAGATGGGCACCTCGCCCTCGAACAGGCACATGAGCCACGCCTCGGACTTGCCGGGGACGGCCTCGATGACCCGGCCGTAGGCGGCCTTGAGCGCCTCGCGCGCGGCGGGCTCGATGGGGGCGGAGCAGTAGGTGCGAACGACGGGCATGACGACTCCTCTCGGTAGGGACCGGACGCCACGGGCGGCGAGAGGCGCGCGCCGGGGCTACTCGCCCTCGACGCGGCGCCGCAGCTGCTTGACCTTGCCGCGGGCGCGCTTGGCCTCCAGGCGACGGCGACGCTGCGCGTCCGGGACGCGCGTCCGCTTGCGGGGCCTCGGCGGGCGGGCGCGGCGCCGGCAGATCTCGCGGATCTTCTCGGCGCAGCGCTCACGGTTGCGCAGCTGGCTGCGCTCCTCGCGCGACACCACCACGATCCCGGTGGGCACGTGGCGCATGCGCACGGCGGAGTCGGCGGTGTTCACGCCCTGCCCGCCCGGCCCCGACGCGTGGAACGTCTGGGCCTCGCAGTCGCGCATGATCTCGTCGAGGCCCATCCGCGCGTACGCGGCGTAGTCGCGATATGTGAGCTCAGCCTGCCTCATGCACGCCATCCTAGCAGAGACGCCCGGCGGAACGGGCGGCCCGCGCGGCTCACGGCCGATCTCGGCTCACAGGTTGCGAATCCGATAGAAGTACTTGTCGACCAGGCGGTCGTTGTGATCGGCACAGGACTCGTCCATGAAGGCCATGTGGCCGTTGTAGTAGACGTCCGGCTCGAACCCGCGGCGGACGAGCACCTCCACCATCTCCGCGAGCACGGCGCTCTGCAGGAACACCGCCGGGATCGTGGAGGTGGACCCCACCCGCATCGGGAAGCCCTCCACCTCGACCGCGGCGTCCCCCACCAGCGAGCAGTTGTCGAGCACCACGTCGGCCACGTCCTTGAGCTTCACGCCCGCGCGGTGCTTGGTGGTCAGAAAGTCGCTGTACCCCACCGCCGTTATCGCGATCACGGGGACCCCCTTCTCGCGGGCGCGCAGCGCGGCGCCCACCGGCGCGATGTTGTTGCCGGAGTTGGAGACGATGATCATCGCGTCGTCCGCCGTGATGCGGTGGTAGTCCACGACGTTCGACCCCACCCCGTAGAGGTTCTCGAAGTTGTAGCTCTTGGTGATCTCGAAGCTGCCCGTCGCGCTCTGCTCGAGCAGGGCGCAGTAGTTGGCGGGCGTCGCGGCGCGCCAGAAGGCGTCGTCGCAGACCAGGTGCGAGTGGCCCGTCCCGAAGCCGTAGATGATGCCGCCGCGCTCCGTGACGTCGGCGAGAAGCTCCGCGGCGCGCTCGATGGCGTCCCCCTGCGTCTCGCGCACGCGCCGGACCACCTGCTGCATGGTCTCGAAGTAGCGCTCCCAGGCCCTCATGTGCCTCTCCCTTCCGCGGCCCGAGCCGCAGGCTAGAACCGGTAGTGGATGCAGTCGCGGTACTCGTCGACGAGGCGCTGGTTGAGCTCGTCGCCGCCGTCGAGGTTGGCGCTGTAGAAGACCGGCGGCCGCTCCATGCCCTCGTCCACGAGCCGCTGCACGAGCGCGGCCACGATCGAGTTGAGCATCACCGCGCCCACCACCGTGGACGTCGGCGAGACGCGCTGGTCGAGCCCGTCGATCGCCACGGCCGCGTCGCCCACCTCACCGTGGTTGTCGAGCACCACGTCGGCAAGCTCGAACAGCCGCAAGCCGGACGGGTGGCGCGAGGCGACGGACCTCGAGTACGCGAGGTTGGTCAGCGCGATTACGCTGGCGCCCGCGTCGCGCGCCGCCATCGCCACCTCCACGGTCACGGGGTTGCGCCCCGACACCGAGTGCGCGATCAGCACGTCGCCGGGCCGGAAGTCGGCCTGGTCGCGCGCCAGCTGGGTGCCGTAGCCCACGAGCCGCTCCATGTGACTCGTGTGCGTGATCGGCGCGGTGTCGAGCATGATCTCGCGACCGAAGATGGGGTTCATGAGCATGAGGCCGCCCGCGCGGTAGTACAGCTCCTCCGAGAGGATCCCCGCGTGGCTGGCGCCGAAGGTGTAGATCGAGTGCTTGCCCCTCACGCACTCGGCGAGAAGCTCCACGCACCGCTCCATGTTCCCGGCCTCCTCGCGCTCGACCGTGTCGATGAGGCCGCGCACGATGTCGATGTAGTCAAAGCGCATGTCCTGCGCCTCCCTTCGGAAAGGGGCGGGCGCGCGGCGAGAAGCTCCGCGCGCCCGCCCCGGACGTCATGGCATGTCGGCGGGAGCTAGGCCACGCCGGAGACGAGGCGGGCGACGGCGCCGCAGATCATGCCCCAGATGTCGAAGTCCTGGCCGCCGTAGACGAGCATCCAGTCCTGGATCGTGGTGTTGAAGAAGTAGGCGCCAAAGCCCACGAGCAGGACGGCGAGCACGCCGCAGACGGCCGCGCCGACGATCGTGCCGCGAATGCCTCCCTGCGCGTTGCAGATGATCGAGGCCGCGCCGATCTCGAAGAAGCAGGTGGTGACCAGCGGGATGACCACGGTCGGGAAGACGCCCATGGCCGTGGTGATCAGAATCGTGACGATCGAGGTGATCAGGGCGACGATGAAGCCGATGATGAGGGCGTTGGGGCCGTACGGGAAGATGACGGGGCAGTCGAGCGCGGGGATGGCGCCCGGGACGATCTTCTCGGCGATGCCCTGGAAGGCCGGGACGATCTCGGCGATGAGCATGCGGACGCCCTGCATCATGACCGTCATGCCGACGCCGAAGTAGACGGCGTGCGTGAAGACGTAGGTGAAGATGCCCGTGGTGCCCTCGGCGTAGCCCCAGACGACGGCCGGGTCGTAGCCGTTGGCCTGCAGGACAAAGAACATCACGACGTAGCTCAGCGCGATGACGATGGAGCCCGTGATGGAGACCTCGCGCAGGAAGCCGAGCGACTTGGGGACCTTGATGTCCTCGGTGGAGTGGGACGGCTCGCCCACCACGCGGGCGATGAGGCCGGAGATGACCGAGAGGCCCGTGGTGGGGTGCCCGAGCGTGAACGAGTCGTCACCGGTCGCCTTGGTCACGAACGGGCGGATGAGGTTGGGGGAGATGATGAAGTAGAGCGACGTGAAGATCGCGGCGAGGGCGATCAGGGGCGCACCGGACAGGCCCGCGCCCACGCCCGCGGCGATGAAGACGTACGGGAACCAGTAGAACATGTGGCCCGTCAGGAAGATGGTCTTCCACTTGGTGAAGCGGGCGAACAGGATGTTCACCAGGAAGGCGACGATCATGACGATGCCGATCTCGGTGCCGTACTCGCCGCCGATGTCAACGGAGGTCGAGGGGACGGCCTGCGGCATCACGGTGTTGAACGCGGTGGCGATGCCGTCGATGGAGCTCCCGGTGATGAGGCCGGTGCCGGTGTTGAGGACAAAGAACCCGATGGCCGTCATGATCGTTCCGCGCACGATCTCGGAGACGGGCTTCTTCTGCAGGATGAGGCCTATGAGGGCGATGAGGGCCAGGAAGATGGCACCCTGACCAAAGACCTCGTTGATTATGAAGTTAAGGACCGCGTCCATGGTGGCTCCTCTCTGTGTCGGTGGGGGGCGCCCCCCGTTCCCTTAGGCGTCGCCGTGCTCCGCAGCGAAGGACTCGAGATAGGCGAGCGTCTTCTCCTCGACCTCGGCCTTGTTCATGAAGTTGTCGAACTCGACGACGGGCACCTTGGCGCGGCCCTCGATGCGCTCGCCGAGCTCCTTGGAGATGAAGATGACGTCGCACTCGTTGGCGCAGCAGGTTCCCACGTCCCCGCAGTAGGCGCGGATCTCGTAGCCGTGGGCCTTGGCGATCTTCTCGACGTTCATGCGCAGCATGAGCGACGAGCCGCAGCCCACCCCGCACACCGTCTGGATGGTCGGTACCGCCATGTCGTGCTCCCTTCTCTCGTGGCCCCGGGGGGCCAGCGTTCTGACCGCTATGCGTTGACGAGCTCGTAGAGCGCCCGCTCGTCGGGGCAGGCGAGCATCCGGCTCACGAACGTGTCGTCCAGGAGCTTCTCGGCGACGGCCTGGAGCCGCGCCGTGTGGGACTCCCGGTCCACGCAGGCGAGGCACATGACCACGCGCACGGGATCGTTGTCGCAGCCGAAGGAGACGTCGTCGCCGAGGACGGCGACGGAGAGGTCGCTCTCGTGGACGTCGGGGCCGGGGGCCGCGTGCGCGAGCGCGAAGCCGGGCATGAGCACGATGTAGGGGCCGAGCTCCTCGACGCTCTGGATCATCCGGTCGACGTAGGAGGCGTCGATGCTGCCGCGCGCCACGAGCGGGGCGGCGGCGAGGCGAATCGCGTCGCGCCAGTCGTCGGCTCGCACGCCCACCCGGACGGCGTCGCGCGCGACGCTCTCGGCACCGGAGGCAGTGGTCTGGTTCATGGCATCCTCTCTCGTTGGTCGCAGGGTCAGTCGTGAAGGTCGAGCACCTCGTCGACCGTGAGGTCGGGGCGCTCGAGGGCGCGCACGGTCTCCTCGCGGTCGAAGATCGGTGCCAGGGCGAGCAGGGGGCTCGTCTCCGCGTCGCGGATGCCGAGGGCGATGACGCAGCGCACGCTCTTCTCGTCGTGCGGCCCCATGGGGATGTCGCGGCGCAGGACCAGCACCGCCGCGCAGTTCTCGCGCACGCCGTCGTTGACGCCGGCGTGGACGTAGGCGGTCTTGGGCGTGAGGACCATGTAGGGCCCGAAGTCCTCGACCGCCGACACCATGCGGTCCACGTAGCGCTCCTCGATGACGCCGCGCTCGAGCAGGGGGCGCGCGGCGAGGCGGATGGCCTCGCGCCAGTCGTCGCAGCCCACGCCCACCTGCACGTCGGAGGGGCGCGCGAGCTCCCCCACGCGGTGCGCGCAGGGGCCCTCGTCCTGGTCGGCGGCGCCGACGTAGGAGCTCAGGAAGTACGAGCAGAGCTTGGTGTAGGAGAGCTGCATGAGACGACGCTTCACGCGCTCCACCTCGCTCTGGCGCATCAGCGGGTCGACGGTGACGACCGGCGTCGCGCCGAGGCGACACGGACCGGTGGAGACCACGAGGTCGACGTCGTGGTCGGCCAGGTAGGCGCGGGCCTCGCGCTCGGTCATGGGGCCGAGCACGCTGCACTCGGCGAGCGCGAACGAGAGCCGCGTCATGAGCATGGAGCTCGAGGCCAGCCCGAACGGGCAGACGAACAGCACGCTCGGCGAGATGGCCTCGCGCGCGCACGACTCGTAGATGGCGTCGAGGTACATGGCCACGTAGGCGACCTCGGACTCGTTGAGGCGCACGCCGTGGCGCCGCTCCGCGAGGCGCATCTGCTGCCGCGTGAAGTCGTAGAGCAGCGGGATGGAGACCACGATCTGCCGCGAGAGCTCGCTCTCCACCTGGATGTTGTTGCGGCTGCGGTAGATGGCGGCGCGCAGGTGGTTGGTGAGCCCGTCGATGAGGTGGTGCACGGCGCCCTCGTCGATCCCCTGCAGCTCGCGCAGGGCCGCGATGAGGTCGCGCGAGATGCGCTCGGCCACGTCGGACGTCCCGTCGCCCGAGCGGGCGGCGCTCACGCCGGAGACCCGCTGGGAGAGCACGAGCAGCTCGGCGAAGCGACGCTCCCCCACCGCCGGGAAGTCCGCGGCGAGAAGCTCGTCGAGACCCTCGGGAAGGACGCGGGCGAGGTCGTCGGCGTCCCCGCCGGGCTCCTCGCCGAGCGCGTGGCCCCCGTCCAGGCGCGCGAGCGCGTAGGCGAGCTCCAGCTCGATGGCCTCGGGGTCGACGAAGGAGGTCCCCTGGAGCCCCTCTATGCGCCCGGCGAGGGACCGGGCGCGGCCGAGGCAGTCGGCGGGGAGCTCCCCGCGCGCGGCGAGGCGCGCGACGCGGGAGGTCTCCGGGCTCGTCACGATGCCCATGAAGCAGCGCCGCAGCGCGCGCTCGGGCCCGCGCAGCGACGAGCCCACGCCCTGCTCGCGGACGAGCTCGATCCCGGCGCCCTCGAAGAAGGGGGCTATCTCGTCGAACTGCGAGACGATCGTCCGGCGGCTGACGTTGCAGGCCTCCGCCATCTGCTGGAAGGTCACGGTGGGACGGACGAGGAGCATGACCTCGACGATGGCGGCGCGCTCGGAACGCTCGAGGACGCTGGCACCCGCCTCGTCCAGGCGCGCGGCCAGCGAGGCGCGGGTCGCGGCGTCGCAGGACAGGCGCACGCCGGAGCCCGGGACGCGGACGAGCTCCACGCCCTTCTCGCGCGCGAAGGCCTCGACCGCGCCGAGGTCCGTGCGGACCGTGCGCTCGGAGACCCCCAGGCGACGGGCGAGCTCCGCCGTCGTGACGAACGAGCCCTGCTGGCACAGGTGCCTGAGGCACCCCCTCTGTCTTCCGGTCAGCTCGACCATCGTCCTCCCCTCTCTGCGATGTATGGTCCCTTCACCAAACCGTCACATCAATGGCAAAACCCGGCGGCGGCTGCGGCAAAAGTCCTACCTGACCGCCGTCGAGGGCCCGCGCGAGGCGGTCGCTCGCGGACGAGAAGGACGCCGGGGCGCGAGCGCGCATGTCGTATCATGTTCTGTTCGTAACGACAACGTCAGGAGACGGTAACGATGTCTGTCCCCACCGCCCTCATCCCGCTCTTCGCGCTCGCGGCACTCGTCGCGGGAGCCGTGATCGTGGCCCGCCGCCTGGGCCGGCCGCGCCCGTCCGATCTCGCCTGGCTCGCCGTGCCCGCGGCGGCGCTCGTCGCGCTCGCCGTCTGGTGCGCACGCGGGCTCTACACCGGCGAGACCGACGACCTCGCGCTCTTCTCGCTCGCGGCGCTCGTTGCCGCCGTGTCGGCCCTGCTGCGCGACCGCGCGCTCGCTGCGCTGCGCGCGCGGGTCGGCGCCGGCCGCGCGGAGGCGCTCGTGGCCGCGATCGCGCTGCTCGCGTGCTGCGCGCTCGGCTTCCTTGCCATCGAGGTCCCCTACAACGAGACGTTCGCGTCAATCGCGCCGCAGTTCGTGGCCATCGAGGGTCTGCTCGTGCTGGGGCTTCTCGCCGCGCTGTACTTCCTCTTCCAGCGCCACGGCGCCGGCATCGCGCTCGGCGTGGGCCTCTGCGCCGTGACCGGGCTCGCCCAGTACTTCGTCGCCGCCTTCAAGGCGTCGGCCATCCTGCCCAACGACCTGCTCGTCCTCGGCACCGCGGCGGCCGTGAGCGGCGGCTACGTCTACGCACTCGACGGCGACGCCGTGCTCGGGCTCGCCTGCCTCATGCTCGCCTGTGCCCTCTCCGCCCTCGTGCGGCCCGCCCCCCCCGCTGAGGGCCGCGTGGGACGCCGGCGCGGCCGCTCGGTCGCGGCCAACCTCGCCGGGGCCGCCGCCTGCGCCGTCGCGCTCGCGCTGGGCGTGACGGTGCCGAGCTACTTCGACGACCTCGGGGTGGGCATGGAATACTGGTACTCGCTCGACTACTACGAGCGCCAGGGCTTCCTCACCACCTTCGTGGCCGTGGCGCAGGACCTGCCGATCGACGTGCCGGAGGGCTACTCCGACGAGGCCGCGGCCGCCACCGAGGCCGACTACGCCGCCGCCTACGACGAGACGCTCGGCGCCACCGAGGCGCGCGCGGCCGCCGAGGCGCAGTTCGACGAGGAGCGGCCCAGCGTCATCTGCATCATGAACGAGTCGTTCGCCGACCTCTCGTCGCTCGACGGCGCGACCTGGGGCTACGCAGGCACCACCCGCTACCAGGCGATCGACGACGCGCTGGCGCGCGCGGACCTCAACGTGTCCGTGATGTCCGCCGGCACGTGCAACACCGAGTTCGAGTTCCTCACCGGCGTGCCGCTCGCCTACGTGGGCGACGGCAAGTACCCCTACTCGCTCTACGACCTCTCGTCGGCGCCGAGCCTCGCGCGGCAGTTCTCCGAGCTCGGCTACTCCACCACGGCGCTGCACCCCAACTTCGCCACCAACTGGAACCGCGACCGCGTCTACCGGGCGCTCGGCTTCGACGAGTTCCTCTCAATCGAGGACTTCGAGGGGGCCGAGACCTACCACAGCGGCGTCTCGGACGCCGAGACCTACGACAAGGTCCTCGAGCTGCTGGAGACGAGCGACGACCCGCAGTTCATCTTCGACGTGACGATGCAGAACCACTCCGGCTACGACCAGAACAACCTCGGCGACGTGCCACAGTACGAGATAGACGGCCTGAGCGACTACGACAACGCGCGACTCTCGGAGTACGTGGCCTGCGCCGAGGAGTCCGACCGCGCGCTCGCAGAGTTCCTGGACGAGCTGCGCGAGCTCGACCGTCCCGTCGTGGTGGTCTTCTTCGGCGACCACCAGCCCTCCGTGGCCTCCGTGGCGAGCGACGCGCTCTACCCGGGCGAGGACGAGCTGACCCACAGCCTGCGCACCTACCACACGACCTATCTCGTGTGGGCAAACTACGACGTGGCCGGCGCGGAGCAGGCGAGCGGCGGCGCGGCCACGAGCCCGGCCTACCTGGGCGCGCTCACGGCGCAGGCGATCGGCGCGCCGCTCACCGACTACCAGAAGACCCAGCTCGTGGCACACGAGAGCATGCCCTCGCTCACGCTCGTGGGCTACCAGGGCGCAGACGGAGCGTGGCACCGCCTCGACGAGCGGAGCGCGGCCTCACAGGCCTACGACGACCTCGCGCTCGTCACGTACCTGGAGTTCGGCAGCACGGTGTAGGCACGGCGAGAGGGACCGGCGAGAGGGACGGCCGCCCGCTCCCCGGGCGCGCCGGGCCGGTCCCACGCCGTGCCGGCCCCGCGCTACGCCAGGCCGAGGCCCCGCGCAACGATCGTGATGAAGTCCTGCACGTTGGCGATGATCGGCACGGCCGAGAGGCTGCCGCGATCCCGCAGCTTGTTGACCACGAACTCCGAGACGTCCACGGCGTAGAAGTAGACCGGGCGGACCGTCCCGTCGTCGGTGACCGCGTACGACGGCGTCATGTTGCCCGTCGCGATCGTGTGCAGCATCGTGGCGAGGCAGATTACCGTAGTGGCCCCCTCGAGCATCGCCCGCATGGCCCCCTGGGCCTCGTAGGCGTCGCCGATGACGTCGGGCAGCGGGCCGTCGTCGCGGATGGAGCCGGCGAGCACCATCGGCACGCCGCGCCGCACGCAGCTCGCCACGATGCCGTCCTCGATGCCCTCCTCGCGCACGAACGCCTCGATGCTTCCGGCGCGGCGCACGCGGTTGATGACGTCGAGGTGGTTGTAGTGGCCGCCCGGCTGGGCGCGCTGCGTGTAGATGTCCTGGCCGAGCGCGGTGTGCAGCGTGGCGGCCTCCAGGTCGTGGGTGGCCAGCGCGTTGCCGGCCATCACGCCGTCCACGTAGCCGCCCTCCACCATGAGCTGCATCGCGTGGCGCGCGTCGGCGTCGAAGGCGAAGGCCGGGCCCATGACCCACACCACGCGACCGTGCTCGCGCTCGTGGCGCAGCAGGTCGTAGAGGCGGTCGTAGTCGCTCGCGAAGGCGGTCTCGCGGCTGCGGCCCTGACGGAACGCGAACTTGTCGGCGCCCTCGGGCGCGCCCGGGTCGTCGAAGCCGTGCGCGTGCACGTAGACGCCCTCGCTGCCGTCCTCGCTGCGACCCAGCACCACGAGGTCCCCGCAGCGCAGGTTGCGGTTCTCCACCACGCGCAGCTCGAGCTCGCCCGCGGGGCCCGGCGCCACGACGACGCTCGCGTCCATGCGGCTGCGGCGCGCGAGCAGCCAGCGACCGCCCACGCGCACGTACTCCGGGTACATCGAGGTGCTGTGGAAGCCCTCGGGCGCCACGCCGTCCCTCTCGACGGCGGCGAGGCGGGCGTCGGGCGCGGAGGCCAGCGGCTCGCGAGAGAAGTCGGGGGCGTGGTAGGCGGGCAGCGTGAGCATGGCGGCTCCTTCCGACGCGTGAGGCTTTGCCCCACCCTAGGTTCGCCCGGCGAGAAATGCAAGCTCGGGCAGCGGCCGCGAGCCCCGGCAGCCCCGCGCCGTCAGCCGAGCTCCCCGATGCCGTCCCTCTCGGTGATCTCCCTCAGCACGCGGCACGGGTTGCCCGCGGCCACGACGCCGGCCGGGACGTCTTTGGTGACCACGCTGCCGGCCCCGATGACGGCGCCGTCTCCGATGGTCACGCCCGGCAGGATCGTGACGTCGCCCCCGATCCAGACGTTGTCACCGATGGTGATGGGGTCGGCCTTCTCGAGCCCCCGGTTGCGCTCGGCGGCCAGCAGCGGGTGCGAGGCCGTGTACATCCCGCAGCTCGGGCCGATGAAGCACCACGACCCGATGGTGATGGTCGCGCCGTCCATCAGGTACGCGTTGTGGTTGATGAAGGTGTGGTCGCCGATGACGCAGTTGGCGCCGTAGTCGGCGTAAAACGGCGCGAGGATCGTGACGTCCTCGCCCCGATGCGGCAGCAGCCGCTCGAGAAGCCCCTCGCGCCGGGCCGCATCCCGGGGGGACGTCTGGTTGATCAGGTGACAGAGCTCGTCGGCCTCCTCGCGCAGCGCCAGCAGCTCCGGGTCAAAGTTGGCGTCGTACCACAGGCCGGCGCGCTGCCTCTCTCGCTCGGTCATGCCGTCGCTCCTCTCGGGTCCAGGGTCCCGTCACCAGAGGGACCGTCTTTTACTCTGATACGAAAACAGGCCAGAGACGAAAGCCTCTGACCTGCGACTTTATGGTGGGCGTTACAAGATTTGAACTTGTGACCTCTTCCGTGTCAGGGAAGCGCTCTCCCCCTGAGCTAAACGCCCGAATGTTATCCGCGCCACTGGGGACCGCAGCGCGAGGGATATAGTAACAAGAAGCCCGTCTCGGACGCAACCCCCAATTTTGGGTTTCTCGCCCGTACGGAGCCAATCGTCCCGAAACGCGCCTGCGAAGGCGCTCGCGAGCGCGCCGCGGCGCGCGCGAGCGGCGCCAGACCGTGCACGCGCCCGACGACTATGTACACCCCTGACGACTATGTACACCAGAATCGCTGTGAGGCCCTCTCCGCGATCCTGTGACCTGCGGGTTTGTATATGGCCTCCGCTGGGGGAGTGTACATAGTCGGCGGGGGTGTACATAGTCGGCTGACAGAGGCGCGCGGAAGCTGACGCGAAACGCGCACAGCCCCGGAGCCGCTACTTCCCGCGCTTCTCGCCCGCCGAGGGAGCCGATTCCGCGGCCTTCTTGGCGGCCGCCGCGGCCTTGCCGGCCTCGATGCGTGCCTGCACGTCCGAGCCGCCGCCCGTCCGGCGCGCCTCGCCGCTCACGACCACCTTGCGGCCCGCGCCCGGCTTGACCGTGACGCCGCCGCGCGCCGCCGCGCGCCGCGAGCCCGCGCCGCCGCTGCCGCCCACGAAGGCCCGCATGCGCTTCCAGATGCGCCTCCAGCGCCGGTTGAGGCTCTCTCCGCCCTTGGAGCGCATGCCCATGCATGGCGCCGCGATCAGCACCGGCAGCAGGTACTCAACCGCGCGCCAGATCACGAAGCCCGCCGAGAGGTGCACGCCGTACATCCCCCCGAACAGGTACGCGAAGCCCACCTCGGCGCCGCCCGTGCCGCCGGGCAGCGGCACCGCGTTGATCAGCAGCTCGAGCATCGAGCCCGACGCCAGGCAGATCCAGAAGTCGGCCTCCGTGCCAAAGGAGCGCAGCACGAACCACGGCAGCGCGTACATGCAGCCCAGCTGCAGCAGCGTCACCGCCATCGTGGCGAGCATCTCGCGCACGTTGGCCGCCGAGCGCTTGAACGCACGCGAGAAGGCGTCCACCTGCGTGTTGACGACCTCGTAGTAGCGCTGGTACTTCTCGTCCTTGAGCCACCGGTGCCGGTTGGCGAAGCGCAGCGCCCAGTTGCCGATCGCGCGCACGGGGCGCGGGAACAGGCACAGGAACAGCATCGCGCCCACCTGCACCACCTTGAAGGCAAAGAGGAAGACGCCGATCAGCGTGACGTTGCCGAACGTGTCGTAGAAGTAGCCGGCGGTGAAGATCAGCATGATGGCGGCGAAGACGCCCTCGCCGGCCTCGTAGAGCACGGTGCGCGTGAAGTTGAGCGCGCTCGCCTCGCCCACCGAGAGGCCCGCGCGCGTGAGGCGATAGATCTGCGCGGGAGGGGCGCCCGCGCTGTTGGGCGTCAGGCGCATGAAGAAGACGCCCGAGGCCTCGACGCTCATGAGGTCGCGCAGGCCCACCGGGTTGTCCGGGTCCGAGATGATCGAGAGCACGTAGGCCAGCACGCCGAAGACGTAGTAGAACAGGAAGCACACCACGCCGGCCACGATCCAGCCCACGTCCACGCCGGCCAGCGACGTCACGAACTCGTCCACCTGACCGGTGAACACCAGGTAGAGCGCGTAGGCCAGCGCCACGAAACCCAGGAAGATGACGGTCTTGCGGACCTGCCCCATCGACTTCTTGTCGGCGGCGCGGTCCTCGGCCGAGACGGAGCGCACCGCCGAGACCTTCAGCGGCACCTTGCCCTTGGCCGGCGCGCCCTTGGCGCCCGCCGTCTTCTGGGACTGGGTGGGGCTCTTCTTCTCTGCTGCCACGCACGCTCCTCGGATGGGCGTCAGACTTCGGTCAGACTAGTGTAGCGCGAGCGGGGCGCGGCGGCCCGGGGGCACGGCGAACGCTCAGCTATTCCCCATCACGCCAGCCGCGGCCCACGTCCACCCAGCCGCGCGCGCCGGAGAAGCGCTCGAGCTCGTCCAAGGTGAGCTCGATGGCGGAGTTGGAGCTGCCGGCCGCGGGCCAGACGGTCTCGAAGCGGCGCAGGCTCTCGTCGAGCCACACCTCCACGCCGTCGTTGACGCCAAACGGGCAGACCCCGCCCACCGCGTGGCCCACCAGCTCGGCGGCCTGCTCGGCCGAGAGCATCTTGGCCTTGGTGTGGAACGTGGCCTTGAACGCCTGGTTGTTCACGCGTGCGTCGCCGGCGAGAACCACGAGCGTGGGCGTCTCGCCCACCATGAAGCTCAGCGTCTTGGCGATGCGCGCCGGCTCGGTGCCCACGGCCGCCGCGGCCAGCTCCACCGTGGCGCTCGACTGGTCGAACTCCCGGATGCGCCCCTCGGCGCCGAACTGCGCCAGGTGCGCGCGGACCCGCTCTATCGACATGGCTCCCCCTCCCGGGGCGCGGCGCCCCGCCCCGCGCCCCCCTTCTGCACGATGCCGCCGCCGAGGCAGCGAAGACCATCGTAGACCACCGCGGACTGCCCCGGCGCCACGCGGCGCACCGGCTCGTCAAAGCGCAGGACGCGCCCGCCCTCGGCGAGAAGCGCCTCGACGAGCGGCCCGGCGTGGCGCGTGCGCACGAGGTAGCGCCCCGGCTCGGGCGGCTCGCCCGCAATCCAGCGCACGTCGCCGAGCGCGAGCTCGCGCGTGAAGAGCGCCGGGCTCATGTGGTCGGCCGTCACGTAGACCACGTTCCTCTCGACGTCGGTGTCCACCACGTAGCGCGCCGGGCCGCCCCCGAGGTCGAGGCCGCGGCGCTGGCCCACCGTGAACAGGAACGCGCCGTCGTGGCGCCCGAGCACCCGGCCCGTCTCCCACTCCACGACGTCACCGGCGCGGCGCTCCAGCGCGTCGAGCAGGAAGGTCCGGATGCCCACCGGCCCCACGAAGCAGATGCCGTCGGAGTCGGGCTTGTGCTCCACGCCGAGGCCCCGCTCGGCGCACATGCGCCTCACCTCGGCCTTGTCACGGATCTCCCCCACCGGCAGCAGCGCGTGCGCGAGCGCGTCCTCGTCCACGCGCCACAGGAAGTAGGTCTGGTCCTTGTGCTCGTCGCGCGCGCGCAGAAGGCGCGCGCGGCCGTCCTCGCCGCGCGTCACGCGGCCATAGTGGCCCGTGGCCACGAAGTCGGCGCCCTCCGCGAGCGCGCGGTCGAGGAAGGTGCCGAACTTGATGGTCTGGTTGCACATGACGTCGGGGTTGGGCGTGTAGCCGTGCGCGTAGGCGTCCACGAGGTAGTCCACCACCGTGCGGCGGTACTCCTCCTCGCAGTCCCAGACCTGGAGGTCGATCCCCAGCGTCACGACCACGCGCTCGGCATCGGCGAGGTCGTCGGCCCACGGGCATCGGAAGCCCGGGAGGTCACGCGACCAGTTGCGCATGTAGACGGCCGTGACGTCGTGGCCTGCCTCCACGAGCAGCGCCGCGGCCAGCGCGGAGTCCACCCCGCCCGAGAGCCCGCAGAAGACGCGCGCCATCAGGGCATCGCCGCCAGCAGCTCGCGCGTCCGCTCGGCGAGGCGCCCCTCGTCGAGGCCGCGACGGGCGACCTCGGCGCGCACCGCCTCGCCGATCGCGGCGACGGCGTAGTCCACGTCGGCGGCCGTGGTGGGCCGTCCCATCGAGAGGCGCAGGCTCCCCTCCCTGAGGGGCACCGGCACGCCGATCGCGTCGAGGACGTGGCTCGAGCGCATGCGGCTCGCCGCGCAGGCCGACCCCGTCCCCACCGAGACGCCCCGGCGCTCGAGCAGGATGACCAGGCGCCGGGCCTCGACGCCGAGGATGGACACGCCGAGGATCGACGGCAGGACCGCGCCGGGAGACGTCGGCCCCCACACCACCGCCCACGGGACCTCGGAGCGCAAGCCGGCGCGCAGGCGGCGCCGCAGCGCGCCCAGGCGCGCGGCCTCCTCGCGGCGTGCGCACGCGAGCTCGAGCGCGCGGGCCATCCCCACGGCGCCCGCCACGTTCTCGGTGCCGGAGCGCACGCCGCCCTCCTGGCCGCCGCCCCACACGAGCGGCCGCAGCCGGACCTCGTCGGAGGCCCACAGCGCGCCCACCTGCTTGGGGCCGTAGACCTTGGCGGCCGAGAGCGTCATGAGGTCCACGCCCAGCGTGCTCACGTTGACCGAGAGGCACCCGGCCGCCTGGGAGGCGTCGGTGTGCAGCCAGATCGGCCGGCGCTCCCCCGCCTCGAGGCGGCGGGCCCGCTCGGACGCCACCACGCGGGAGATCTCGCGGACGGGCTGGATCGTGCCGATCTCCCCGTTGGCGAGCTCCACCGAGACGAGCTCGGTGTCCGGGCGGATGGCCCGCGCCACCGCCGCCGGGTCGACCCGCCCACGCGCGTCCACCCGCACCGTGCGCCGCTCGTGCAGCGCGGCGCAGGCCAGCACGCTCTCGTGCTCGGCGGCGTCCACCACCACGTGTCCGTCGACCGCCGCGAAGGCGAGGTTGTTGGCCTCGGTCGCGCCGGCGGTGAGTACCACGCAGTCGGGCCGCGCGCCGATGAGCCGCGCGATGGTCCCGCGGGCGCGCTCGAGGTCGTCGCGGACCTCGCGGGCGCGCGCATAGGGCGCCGACGGGTTCCAGAACCGCTCGCTCAGGTACGGCAGCATCGCCTCGGCGACCTCGGGGTCGACCGGGGTGGCGGCCGCGTAGTCCAGGTAGACCTCGCGCTCGGGGGCCGCCCCGGCCGCGCGGCCCCTCTCGCCGGCCCCGGCCGCGCGGTCCTTCTCGCCGCCCGCTCGATCAGTTGCCATCGACGGCCTCCTCCCTCGAGATCGCCTCGCCGTCCGGCCCGAGGACGATGTTGCCGTTCTCGTCCACCTCGTCGCGCTGGTCGCCGATCTTGAGGTTCTGAAAGCGCCCGGCGATGAACTCGTCGCTGTAGTTGGTGTCCACCCACTCCTCGAAGGGGTTGGACGGCGGCACGCCCGCGTCGCGCTCGGCCTTGCGGTCAAAGCACACGAGCGTCATCGCGATATCGGCCACCAGGTAGGTCGCCACGAGCGCCACGAAGATCACCTGGCGGCGCGCCGTGGGCATCCCGATCTGGTAGAGCAGCCGCGGCATGACCGAGCGGCACCACACCAGGCCCAGGACGCCCCACATCACCAGGAAGCGCCAGGCCACCCACTGCGTGATGTGGTCGGGCAGGTGCAGGTAGGTCCACGACTCGGCGTCGAAGAGGGCCGACATCGACCACCCGGCCAGCTGCTCTAGCACCCCGCCCACGACGGCAGAGGCAAGAAACACCTGCCAGGCGCGCGCGTGGGCGCGCCGCAGCGCGAACGACAGGATCGTGAGCAGCACCGCCCCGAACCCGTACAGCGGCGAGAAGGGCCCCCACACCAGGCCCACGCGGCTCTCGGTGAGCCCCGAGGTGGCGAGCATCCAGACCTCCTCGATGAGCAGGCCCGCCATGCACCCCACGAAGAAGATGATGACGATCTGGTACCAGCCCAGGTGCAGGTGGTCGAGATACTCGTCGATGGCCTCGTTGGAGGCGCGCCAGCGCGCGAAGAGCCGCCCGAGCCCGCGCTCGCGGCTGGCGCGGGCCAGCTCGCGCTCCAGGACGTCCTCGGACTCCTCCAGCGCGGTCTCGGCGAGCTCCACGTCCTCGGCGCCGAGCTTGTCGCCGGCCGAGAGCCACTCCCAGAAGAAGACGACCACGCGAACGAACCCCTGGACTACCGCGAAGACGAACGCCACGAAGATGAGGGAGAGGAACATGCGAGAGACGACTCCTTGGACGGCGCGGACTGGGTGCGCGCCCAGAATAGCAAAAGGGGCCGGTCAGAAACCGGCCCCGACGTTTTCTGGAGCGGGCTACGGGGTTCGAACCCGCGACCTCAACCTTGGCAAGGTTGCGCGCTACCAACTGCGCTAAGCCCGCGACACAAGAGGATATGATACGTGGCCCGCGCGCCGATTGCAACCCCCGATTTGCCGACTTCTCGCGGGGGGCGTCGCGCGTCCTTCTCGCCGCGTGGCCGTGCGCCGCCCGTCGCCCTTCTCGCTGCCCGTCGCCCTTCTCGCCGCGCGACGCCCTTCTCGCCGCCCTTCTCGCGCCGCGTCCTTCTCGCCGCCGGCCCCATTAACCCGCAAATTCTGACATTCACAAACCTTAATCCTGCGATTGGGACCGCGGACGAAAAGTTGGACCGGGAGGTCCGGGACTGGGGGTCCGCATGCACGACAGGGAGACCGTGGGGCTGTTCCTGCTC
>NZ_CBIFYV010000047.1:0-27955 GCF_966187215.1 Thermophilibacter sp. | reverse complement strand
AGCAGGAACAGCCCCACGGTCTCCCTGTCGTGCATGCGGACCCCCAGTCCCGGACCTCCCGGTCCAACTTTTCGTCCGCGGTCCCATCCTAGGATTAAGGTTTATGAATGTCAGATTTTGCGGGTTAATCGGATGAGGAGGTTGCAGACGAGAGGGACATCGGGGCGAGAAGAACGCGAGCGAGGGGGCGTCGGGGGACAGTCAACCCAGCGCGGCGAGAAATTCCCGTCCGCGTGCGTCGTGCGCGACGAGACGAACCTCGCGCGGCGGCTCCTCGCCCCCCGCGGCCTCGTCCTCGAGGCGCGTCACGTACACGTCCACGCGCGCGTCGCCGATCTCGTCGGAGAACTGCTCGCCCCACTCGATCGCGCAGACGCCGTCGGCGCCGAGCACGTCGAAGATGCCCGTGTCCTCGAGCTGGTCCGCGTCGTCCAGGCGGTAGAGGTCGAAGTGGTAGAGCGGCATCCGTGCGCCTTCGTAGACCATCTCGATGGTGAAGGTGGGGCTCGTGACGTCGGCGTCCACGCCCATGCCCGCGGCGATTCCCTTGGTGAGCTGGGTCTTTCCCGCTCCCAGGCCCCCCGTCAGCACGAGCACGTCACCGGCCTCGAGCGCCGCGCCCAGACGCTCGCCCACGGCGATCGTCTCCTCGCGTGAGCGCGTCACGAAGCGCCGCTCGTCCGCGGCACCCATCACGCCTCGCCCTCGGCCGGGTGCTCGGCGAGCCAGGCGCCCACCATACGCAGGTCCGCTTCCAGCAGCGGCTGCCAGTCGGAGTGGTAGATGCACGCCGCGGGGTGGAAGGTCGGGCAGACGGTGAAGTGGCCGGTCTGGTAGAGCTGGCCGCGCAGCGACGTCACGCCCTTCTCGGTGCGCAGCACGAACTGCGAGGCGAAGTTGCCCAGGCAGACGATTACGTCGGGCCAGATGCTGCGGATCTGCTCGCGCAGAAACGGCGAGCACGCCTCGATCTCCTCGGGGCGCGGGTTGCGGTTTCCGGGCGGGCGGCACTTGATGACGTTGGCGATGTAGATCTCCTCGCGCGTGAGACCGGCGCAGGAGAGCAGCGAGTCGAGCTTCTTGCCAGCGGCGCCCACGAACGGCTCGCCCTGGAGGTCCTCGTTGCGCCCGGGGCCCTCGCCGATGAACATCACGCGGGCGCGCGGGTTGCCCACGCCGAAGACGAGGTTGGTGCGCGTCTGCCCGAGCGGGCAGAGCTGGCAGTTGCCCATGAGGTCGCGGATCTCCTGAAGCGTGACCTCGCGCGGGCGCTGGTGTTCGTGCCCCGGAATGTGCATGACGGACATGAGGTCGAGCCCCCTTCTCTGCGCGGCCGTCCGGCGGCCGCCGCGCCTGCCGGCCGTGCCGGCGGCGCCGGGCGCGCCGGTCGCGTCCCTCTCGCTAGGTGTAGATCTTCTCAAGTCTCATCCCAAAGTCGCAGACAATCTCGTAGTTGATCGTGTGGCGCAGGTCGGCCATCTCGTCGGCGTCGATGCGCTCGTCGCCGTCGGCGCCGAGGACCGTGACCACGTCGCCGTACTCGACGGGGCGCGACGGCCGGTACGCGCGGGCGCTGTTGACGTCGACCGCGAACATGAACTGGTCCATGCAGATGTTGCCCACCTGCCGGCAGCGGCCGCCGTCAACGAGCACGTCCATCTTGTTGGAGAGCTCGCGCGCGAGGCCGTCCGCGTAGCCGATGGGCACCGTGGCGATCTGGATGTTCTGCTTGGGCACGCGGTACGTGAGGCCGTAGCCCACGCCGTCGCCGACGCTGGGGTAGAGCACGCGCACCACGCGCCCGCGCACGCTCATGACCGGCTCGAGGTCCACGTAGCCGCGCGTGACGTCGGCCGGGTGCAGGCCATAGAGGCCGATGCCCACGCGACACATGTCGAAGTGACACTCGGGGTGCAGGATCGTGCCCGGCGTGTTGTCGCAGTGCACCAGGCCCGTCTCCAGGCCGGCGCCCCGCAGCGCGGCGACGGTCTCGCGGAAGCGGTTGAGCTGCAGCGCGAAGTCCCAGTCGTCGGGAAGGTCGGCGGTCGCGAAGTGCGTGAAGGTGCCCGCGCACTCCAGCCCGCGGTGGAAGTCGATGGTGCGGCGCAGCTCCACGGCGTCCTGGCGGCGCACGCCGATGCGCGTCATGCCGGTGTCGACGGCCAGGTGGTAGCGGGCCACGCGCCCCGCCGACGCGGCGGCCTCGCCGAGCGCCAGCGCGAACTCCGCCGTGTAGACCGCGGGCATGAGGTCGTGCTCCACGAGCGTGCCCACGCTCTCGACGGGGGGCTCGGAGAGGACCAGGATCGGCCACTCGATGCCCGCCTCGCGCAGCGCGACGCCCTCGGCGACCGTGGCCACGGCGAACTGCGAGGCCCCGGCCGAGTGCATGACCTTCACGCACGGCACCGCTCCGTGCCCGTAGGCGTCCGCCTTGACCACGCACATCATCTGGGTGCCGCGGCTCAGCTGCCTCCTCAGCGCGGAGGTGTTGCGCCTCAGCGCGGCAAGGTTCACCTCGACCCACGACCAGCGGGTCTCGGGACCCCGGACCTCCATGGCACGCCCCCCTTCGCGTCGCGACGCCCGTGACGCCCCCTACTCTACTCCCCCGCGGGGGGCTCCGGGTACGTCACGTGCTCCTCGACCGCGTCAGAGGCCATGCCGATCACGTCAATGACGTCGGTTGCCATGACGGCGCGCGAGCCCACGCGCTCGGCCGCCAGCGACCCCGCGTAGGCGTGGATCTCGCAGACGTAGGCCGAAAGCAGCGTGAGGTCCACGTCCGCGCCCGCGCGCTGCGCCAGGGCCGAGGCCGTCATGCCCGCCAGGACGTCGCCCGATCCGGCCGTCGCCAGCGCGGCGGGGCCCGGCTTGGGCAGCACGGCCTGCTCGACGCTCACGCAGCCGGTGGCCGTGCCCTTGGTCACCACCACGAGCTCCGAGCCGCCGTCGGCCCACACGATCTGTCGCGCGGCGTCGAGCTGCTCCACGAGCGAGGCGGGCGGGTTGGTGGGACGCCCCACGAGCCGGCCGAGCTCGCCGCGGTGCGGCGTCAGCACGAGCGGCGCGTTGCGGCGCGTGATCTCGGGGAAGTCGGGCAGCGCGCCGTTGGTCAGACGGGCGAGGCAGTTGAGGCCGTCGGCGTCGATCACCAGGGGCACGTCGGCGGCGAGAAGCGCGGACACGACGGCGCACGTGCCGCCGCTCACGCGCAGGCCCGGCCCCACGAGCACCGCCGAGACGCGGCGCGCCAGCTTGAGCACCACCTCCCGCGCCTCCGAGGCGATCGTGCCGTCGGCGTCCTCGGCCAGCGGCACCACCGGGATCTCCAGCAGGTGCGCCTGCGCCACGGGGGCGGCGGAGACCGGCGTGGCCAGCGTCACGTAGCCGGCGCCCATGCGCGCGGCGGCGCGGGCCGCCATGACGGCGGCGCCGGGATAGCGCCGCGAGCCGCCCACCACGAGCACCGACCCGCGCGAGAACTTGTCGACGGCCGCCGTGCGCTCCGGGAGGGCGCCCAGGTAGTCCGCCAGGTCGGTGCGCCACGCCACGGGGTCGGCCTCCACCACCAGCCGCTCGGTCTGCTCGGCGAGCGGGGCCACCACGATGGCGCCGCACACGTCGCGCCCGTCGTCGGCCAGAAGGCCGGGCTTGAGCGCGAGCATCGTGACCGTGAGGTCGGCGACCACGCACGCGCTGCCCGAGTGCCCGGTCTGGGCCGACAGCCCGCTCGGCACGTCCACGGCCACCACGCGCGCCGGACTCGCGTTGACACACTCGATCCAGATGTCGAACGGCGGACGCACCTCGCCGTGGAAACCGGTGCCCAGCATGCAGTCGAGCACCACGTCCGCGGTGGCGAGAAGCTCCTCGAGCTCGTCGCGCGCCGGCCCCACGAGCGTTGAGACGCCCGCGCGCAGAGCGCTCTGGGCGACCTGGCGCGCCAGGTCGCCGGAGAGGGCGTCGGGCTCGATGGGGCTCGCCACGGTCACGTTGACGCCCCGCTCGTGCAGGACCTCAGCGGCGACCCAGCCGTCCCCGCCGTTGTTGCCCAGCCCCACGAGCACCACCACGTTGTCCACGTCGCCGAGCTCGAGCACCTCCTGCGCGGCGGCGTAGCCGGCGCGGTGCATGAGCTCCGACACGCTCACGCCCTCGCGGGTGAGCGCCACCTCAACGCATTTGACGTCCTCGACGTTGAGCACGGGCTGCATATGCTACTCCTTCGAAAGAGAGACGGAACCTTCGTCCCCCCGCCCCGTCGCGGGGGTCACGGCCTCCTCGGTCCCCAGGCCGAGGCCCTCGAGCTCACTCGCCTGGGCACGCTCCAGCTCGTCCAGGATGGAGCGGGCCTCCTTGAACGAGGTCGCGAGCGCGCGCTCGGCCTCGTGGCGCGTGTCGGGCGCGGGGCGCACGTCGTCGGTCACCAGGATGGCGTTGGCCACGGCCACGTCGTGGGTGTGGGAGATGGAGAGGGCCACCTCGCGAACGCCCCGCTCGGCCACCAGCTCGGCCACGCGGCCGGCGAGGATCGCGCGGGGGCGTCCGCTCTCGTCGCGCCCCACCGAGACGTCGCGCAGGCCCACGCCGCCCGAGAATCCCGTGCCGAGCGCCTTGACCACGGCCTCGCGAGCCGCCCAGCGCGCGGCGTAGTGCTCGGCGGGACGGGCCGTGCCGTCGCAGTAGGCGCGCTCCTCGTCCGTGAAGACCTTCTCGGCGAAGCGGGGGCTTCTCGCCAGCACCTGCTCCATCCGCGAGATCTCGAGCATGTCCACGCCGACGCCCGCCGTTGCCATGGGCTACTCCACCGTGACGGACTTGGCGAGGTTGCGCGGCTTGTCCACGTCGCAGCCGCGGGCGCGCGCCACGTAGCGCGCGAGCATCTGCAGGTGCACCACCGCCACGATGGGGACGAGAAGCTCGTCGGGCACCGGCGGGATCCACAGCACGTGCTCCACGAGCGACGCCACGGCCTCGTCGCCGTCGGTCGCCACCGCCACGCACACGGCACCGCGCGCGATGACCTCCTGGATGTTGGAGACGGTCTTGTCGTGCACGCGGTCTGCCGGCACGATGGCCACCACCGGGAAGCCCGGCTCCAGAAGCGCGATGGGGCCGTGCTTCATCTCGCCCGCCGGGTAGGCCTCGGCGTGCAGGTAGCTGATCTCCTTGAGCTTGAGCGCGCCCTCGTAGGCGGTCGTCGAGTTGACGCCGCGGCCCAGGAACAGCGCCGAGCGGGCGTTGCGGAAGAGCGGGGCGGCCTGCTTGTCCTGCCAGGAGCGACCGATGACCTCGCGGATGAGGTCCGGAATCGCGCAGAGGTCGCGGTAGTGGCGCTCCACCTCCGCGCGGTCCATCTCGCCACGCGCCTCGGCGAGGCGCAGGGCGAGAAGGGCGGCGGCCACCATCTGCGCGGTGTAGGCCTTGGTGGAGGCCACGCAGACCTCGGGGCCCGCCTGCACGTAGAGGGTGCCGTCGGACTCGCGCGCGGCCGAGGAGCCGAGCACGTTGGTGATCGCGAAGACGCGGCAGCCCATCCCCCTCATGCGGCGCGCCGCCGTGAGCGTGTCGGCCGTCTCGCCGGACTGCGTGATGATGACGCAGAGCGTGTTGGGCGTCACGAGCACGTCCTGCTCGTAGTTGAACTCCGAGGCGTAGTCGCAGATGACCTGGACCTTCGCCCAGGTCTGGATCAGCGTGCGCGCGATGAGGCTCACGTGGTAGGACGTGCCGCACGCGATGAGGTAGACGCGGTCGATGGCGGCGAGGTCGGCCCGGCTCATCGAGAGCTCGTCGAGCTCGATGCCGTGCTCGCCAAGCCGTCCGTCGAGCAGGCGCTCGATGGCCTCGGGCTGCTCGGCGATCTCCTTGGCCATGAAGTCGGAGTAGCCGCCGAGCGTGGCCGCCGAGGCGTCCCAGTCGATGTCGAGCGTGGCCGGGTGCTCCACGAGCGCTCCGTCCTCGTCGAAGACCGTCACCCGCCCGCTCTGCTCGAGGCGCGCGATCTGCCCGTTCTCGAGCTGGATGACGTGCGAGGTCACGCTCGCGAGCGGCGTGACGTCGGAGGCCGCGTAGGCCCCGCTCTCCGTGGAGGCCACCACGAGCGGCGAGCCGTTGCGCGCGCACACGACCTCGCCGGGCGCGTCGGCGCACACGGCCGCGATGGCCCAGGAGCCCTCGAGGCGGCGGCACGCGTTGCGCACGGCGGCCACCAGGTCGCCCTTGGCGGGGCCCGCCCACGCCTCCTCGATCAGGTGCGCGATGACCTCGGAGTCGGTCTCGCTGGCGAGCTCGTGGCCGTTGCGCCGCAGGTAGCCGCGAAGCTCGCGGAAGTTCTCGATGATGCCGTTGTGCACAATGGCGATGCGCCCCGTGCAGTCGCGGTGCGGGTGGGAGTTGCGGTCGGTGGGGGCGCCGTGCGTGGCCCAGCGCGTGTGCGCGATGCCTGTAGTCCCCACCAGGTTGGCCGTGGAGCAGCGCTCGGCGAGCGCCGAGACGCGACCGGCGCACTTCACGCCGTGCAGTTCGCCGTCGGCGCCCACGACCTCGACGCCCGCGGAGTCGTAGCCGCGGTACTCGAGCGTCCGCAATCCCTCGAGAAGGTACTCGACCGCCTGGTCACGTCCGGTATAGCCTACGATTCCGCACATGCGGGCCTCCTCGGTTCTGGGTTCGTTTGAGCTGCGTCCTCGATTGTAGCAGTGCTGGTTCCCCCTCGTTCATACCAGATGGGGGGAGCCACACCGTTCCTAAGCCTTGTACGGCTCCAGCGCCTCCACGACGACGGCGTTGGCCTGGCGGCACAGCTCGTCGGTGGGCGCCTCGGCCAGCACGCGCACGAGCGGCTCGGTGCCGGAGGCGCGCACGAGCACGCGCCCGCTGCCCTCGAGGAGCTTCTCGGCGTCCTTGACCGCGGCGAGGACCCTCTCGTCGGACATCGCGGCGTCCTTGTCGGTCACGCGGACGTTGACGAGGTCCTGCGGGTAGAGCTTGACCGGGGCGCACAGCTGGGAGAGGGTCTCGCGCTCGGCGCGGATGACCTCCATCACGCGCAGACTGGTCATGATGCCGTCGCCGGTGCACTCGATGTCGCCGAAGATGATGTGACCCGACTGCTCCCCGCCCAGGCTGTAGCCGTTGGCGCGCATGCACGCGTAGACGTTCTTGTCGCCCACTGCGGTGGTCTCGTAGGAGAGGCGCGCCTCGTCGAAGGCCTTGAACAGGCCGTAGTTGCTCATGACCGTGGGCACCACGGTACCGGCGGTGAGACGGCCGTGCTTGTTGAGGTAGACGCCGCAGACGTAGAGGATCAGATCGCCGTCGACCACGTTGCCGCGCTCGTCCACGGCGATGCAGCGGTCGGCGTCGCCGTCGTAGGCGAAGCCCACGTCGAGGCCCTGCTCGACCACGTGGCGACGCAGGCGCTCGATGTGGGTGGAGCCGCAGTCCACGTTGATGTTGAAGCCGTTGGGGGCGTTGTTGATCACGCGGACGTCGGCGCCCAGCGCGTCGAAGACCGGCTTGGCCACCGACGAGGCGGAGCCGTTGGCGCAGTCCAGGCCCACCTTGACGCCCTGCAGAGAGAAGTTGGCGCTCGCGATCAGGTGCGCGATGTAGCGGTTGCGCCCCTGCATGTAGTCGACCGTGCAGCCGATGGCGTCACCGGTGGCCAGCGGCACCTCGACCTCACCGTCGATGTAGGCCTCGATGAGCTCGAGGACGTCCTCGTCCATCTTGTAGCCCTCGCCGTTGACGAGCTTGATGCCGTTGTCGGTGTAGGGGTTGTGGCTGGCGCTGATCATGATGCCGCAGTCAAAGCGCCCGTCCACGGTCTCGTAGGCCACGCCCGGCGTGGGGATGACGTGCAGCAGGTAGGCGTCGGCCCCGGAGGCCACCAGGCCCGCCACGAGCGCGGACTCGAACATGTAGCTTGAGCGGCGGGTGTCCTTGCCCACGACCACGCGGGCCTTGCGCTCCTGGCGCGCCCCGTAGTACCAGCCCACGTAGCGGCCAATCTTGAACGCGTGCTCGACGTCGAGGCCGTTGTTGGCCTCACCGCGGAAGCCGTCGGTGCCAAAGTACTTCATCATGCGCCCCTTTCGGAGACGGTGTCTGCATGCTCCGAACCAATTGTCGCACAGAACCCGTGCCTGCCGAGAATCTCGACAGGAGCCGCACGGCGCGGGGCGGGTTTCTCGGCGTCCGTGCCCGCCCCTCTCGCCTCCTGCGCCCACGGGCCTTCTCGCCCGCCGTCCCTCTCGCCGCCCGATGACAATAACGCGCAGAATCGGACATGCGCGTTAAATTGACCTGCGGATATAGAAAGTTGTGCTTGATTCTGCACGTTATCCGGCCGAGGGAGCCAACCAACGGCCCGCGACACGAAAAAGGCCCGCCGGCCAAAAGCCGACGGGCCCAAAGGAGCAAAGCGAGAAGGACTAGCGCTTGGAGAACTGCGGGCGCTTGCGGGCCTTCTTGAGGCCGTACTTCTTGCGCTCGACCGCGCGGGCGTCGCGGGTGAGGAAGCCCGCCTTCTTGAGGTCCTCGCGGTACTCGCCGGCCTCGAGAAGGGCGCGGGCGATGCCCAGGCGCAGGGCGCCGGACTGGCCGTTGATGCCGCCGCCGTCGAGGGTGGCGAGCACGTCGAAGCGCTCGGCGGTCTCGGTCAGGCGCAGCGGGGCCAGCGCGTTGTCAACGAGCTGCTGGCGGCCGAAGTACTGCTTGGCCTCGCGGCCGTTGACGACGACCTTGCCGGTGCCGGGGACCAGACGGACGCGGGCGACGGCCTCCTTGCGGCGGCCGGTGCCGGTGTAGACTACGGTGTTCTCAGCCATCGGTTAGGCCCTCCAATCGATCTGGACGGGGTTCTGGGCCGTGTGCGGGTGCTCGGGCCCAGCGTAGACCTTGAGCTTGGTGGCCTGCTTGCGGCCGAGGGACGTCTTGGGGAGCATGCCCTTGATGGCGTGCTCGACGACGCGCTCGGGGTGCTTCTCCATGGCCTCGCGGAAGCTCTCGAACTTGAGGCCACCGAGGTAGCCGGAGTAGCGCCAGTACTGCTTCTTCTCGGCCTTGGTGCCCGTGAGCTGCACCTTGTCGGCGTTGATAACGACGACGAAGTCACCGGTGTCGGTGTTGGGCGTGTACTGCGGCTTGTTCTTGCCGCGCAGCGCCATGGCAGCCGTGGTGGCAAGGCGACCGAGCGTGGCGCCGTCAGCGTCGATGAGCACCCACTTGCGCTCGACCTCGCCCGGCTTGGCGAACTGAGTCGACTTCTTCACTTGACTCCTCCTACGTACCTGCGAAGTGACGGCCTCTGGACAGACCGTCGTGCTTTTGTCAGAGATTACGGGGCTCTGTGGAAAAGCCGTAAGAGTATAGCGCATCGCAGCAGCTTGCGAGCGGTGATTTTCGCGTCCACACGCCGTTCAAACCGCGGGCGTGCCGCCCGGCGGGAAGGACGGGCGGGACGTGGCGCGCGGCGTCAGCGCGTGAGGGCTTTCAGAAAGCTTGACCTTGTCGAAAATCGACGAAACGGCCGCCGAGAAGCCCCGTTTTGTCGAAAAACGACACACCCAAGGTTGCCGAAGGCTCCTACGGGCGCCGCCCGGCGAGAAGGGCGTCGCCGCAGCACCCCGGCCGCTAGAATGGAGCCCAACGAACCCGCGCCCAAGGGAGGACCGATGATCTACACCGTCACCCTCAACCCCGCCCTCGACAAGACCGCCCGCATCCCCGGGCTCACCGTCGACGCGGTCAACCGCATCGCCGAGCTCCGCCGCGACGCCGGCGGCAAGGGCATCAACGTCTCCAAGGTCATCCAGAAGCTCGGCGGGACCTCGGAGGCCGTGGCGGTGCTCGCGGGCGACACCGGGCGCTGGATCGCCGGCGCGCTCTCTGAAGCGGGCATTCGGGTGAAGGCCTTCCCCGCCGAGGGCGAGACGCGCACCAACCTCAAGGTCATCGACACCGTGGCCGGCACCCACACCGACATCAACGAGCCCGGCCCCGCCGTCACCGATGCCCTGCTCGACGAGATGCTCGATGTGCTGGCTGAGGAGGTCTCCGCCGGCGACGCCGTGGTGCTCTCGGGGAGCCTGCCGGCGGGCGTGGACCCCGCGACCTACGGGACCTGGACGCGCACCCTGCAGGCCGCCGGCGCCCGCGTCTACCTCGACGCCGACGGCGAGGCGCTCGTGCACGGCCTCGAGGCGCGCCCCTACTTCACCAAGCCCAACGACCACGAGCTCTCGGCCCTCGTGGGACGCGAGCTCACGGACGTGGCCGAGGTCGCGGACGCGGCGCGCGAGCTCGTGGCGGGAGGCGTGGGCCGCGTGGTGGTCTCGATGGGCGGCGAGGGCGCGGTCTTCGCCACCGCGGGCGAGACCTGGCGCGCCTCCTCGGTCAAGGTCCCGGTGGGCAGCACCGTGGGCGCCGGTGACTCGGTGGTGGCCGCGCTCGTCTACGCGGACGCCGAGGGCCTCCCGCTCGAGGACGCCATGCGCCTCGCCATGGCGACCGGAGCCGCCAACGTCATGGAGACCGGCACGCAGGCGGCCGAGCGCACCGCCGTGGACGCCCTTCTCGACCGCGTGGAGCTCACCCGGCTGGCCTAGCCGCTCGCGCAGGGGGGGGCGAGAAGCCCCGCGGCCGGGAGACCCCACCGCACGTCGCCCTAGCGGCCCTCCATGAACGCGCGGATCTCGTCCAGGCGCTCCCGCGCCTGGCGGCGCCCGGCCACGTAGAGCGCGAGCAGCGACTTGCCGTCGCGCGTGGAGGACCCCACGGTCACGGGTTCCTCGGGCGCCACCACCAGGCAGGTGCCCGCGCGCTCGAGCTCCCAGAGCTGGTCGCGCTGGGCGTTGTAGCGCTCCGCGCGCGTGCGCAGCGCCTCGAGGTAGTACGGGTAGGCGTCGTAGCGCCGCGAGCGCAGCGCGAGCTGCTCGCCGGAGCCCGCGAGCTCCTTGCGCAGCGTGCGGTCGAGGGTCAGCACCACGAGCGCGCGCTCGGCCGGCATGTGGCCGGGCACCTCCCGCGCGCCGGGGAGCCCGAGCGCCGGGCCAAACGGAATCGAGTCCGTGGTGCCGCCGTCGAGGTAGCGGTGCCCGTCGATCTCCACGATGCGCGAGACCGCGGGCAGCGACGCCGAGGCGCGCACGCGCTCGAGGTCGTCGGGGTAGCGCCGCACGGGCAGGTAGTCCGCCACGCCGAAGGTCACGTCGGACACCACCGCGTAGAAGGGCGTCTCGTCGGCGTTGAAGGCCTCCTCGTCACAGGGGTCGAGCCGGTACTGGACCTCGTCGTACATGAAGTCCGCGCCCGCGATGTCGCCCGTGGTGGCGAACGACCACAGCGACATGAAGCGCCGGTCGTCGCGGAAGGCGAGGATGTCGCGCATGGTGCGCCCGATCTGGCGCGAGCGGAAGTTCGACGCGTTGATCGCGCCCGCCGAGACGCCCCAGATGCTCGAGAAGCCGCGGACGCCCGCCTCCTGCAGCACGTCGAGCACGCCCGCGGTGAACATCCCGCGGAAGCCACCGCCCTCGAGCACGAGCGCCGGGGCGCCGTTCTTCTCGGCTGCCATACCTAGTCCCCTCCCTGGACAACGACAGCGGCCGCCGGCTGAAGTCAGCCAGCGGCCGCGAAGCGTGCATGGTGGAGGTGCGGAGAATCGAACTCCGGTCCAAAGCGAATCCCTGACAGGTGTCTCCAGGCTCAGTCGCCGGTTGGCTCTCGGAGGCCGCGCACCCGGTGACCCGCGCTTGGCCTCCCAGTCGGTTCGATCTTAGCGCGCGGCATACCGACTACGTCCGCGCGCGCATCTCCCTGAGATGACGTCGCCCCGGGAACGGGAGCGATCCCCGGTTTGACGCGCTGCTTTTAACTAAGCAGCGAGAGCCAGCTGAGGCTCGTAAGAGTTGGTGTCGTCAATTCAATTTGACGGTACCCCTGTTTAACGTGGCGAGGAGACCACGGCCTGCTGCCCATCTCAGACCCACCCTGTCGAAACCAGTCACCCCCACGGATGGAATGGAAGGACCGCCACCATGCGGCTGTCAACGTACGGGCCGCCCGCGCGGCCGTGGGGGTATTCTACCCCGTTCGTGCCCGATTGTTGCGGCACGTGCCGGACGAGCTCACGGGGCGACAAGAACGGGGCGGCCGCCCGCAGACGACCGCCCCGCGCGTCGCGCCTCGTGTCAGCGCTACTCCTCGACCAGCTCGAACTGGTCGGGACCGACGCCGCAGACCTCGCAGACGAAGTCATCGGGCAGCTCGGGGGTGTCAACGGTGACCTCCCAGCCGCACACGACGCAGCGGAACGTGTAGGTCTTCTTCTCGTCAGCCATGGTGCTCTCCTCTCGCTTGCGTCCCTAAATGCTATCACAGCGGTGCCAATGCGGCGACCCGCGGCGACCTAGCTCAGTCCCTCCACATACGAGGAGGCCTTGGCGGGCGTCTTGCCCTTGAGGGTGCCGTGGTAGTACGCGTAGGTCATCGGGGGCACGTCGGACAGGTTGCCGGCGTCCACGACCTCGCCCACGAAGGTGACGTGGGTGCCCACGTCGAGGGTCTTCACCACCCGGCAGGCGACGTACGAGCAAACGTGCTCGGTGGGGTACGGGTCGCCGGTGGAGGCCACGGCGCTCGCGATGCCGTCGTACTTGTCCTCGGTCGCCGACGTGCGGAAGCCGAAGCGCCCCACGAAGAGCATGTCCGCGGACTCGTCAACCACGGCGAGCGAGAAGTGCCCGGCGCGCTCGATGACGCCCTCGGTGAAGTTCTCCTTGTTCACGGTCACCGAGACCTGCAGCGGCGTGGCCGTCACCTGCAGCCCCGTGTTCACGAGGCAGGCTCCCGTGCGCTCGCCGTCCGCCGCGGACACCACGTAGAGTCCCGACGAGAACTTGAACAGTGCCGACGCGTCCATGTCCCTCTCCTCTCCGGCGCCTGCGCGCCACCGATCACCTAGCGGTTCATCTCCTTGAGGGCACGCGCGATCTCGCGGTCCGAGTCGCGGCGCGCCATGTCCGCGCGCTTGTCGTAGAGCTTCTTGCCGCGCGCGAGGCCGATGCACAGCTTCACGCGGTTGTGCTCGTCGAAGTAGATCTCCAGCGGCACGAGCGCCATGCCCTTCTGGCGGAGCTTGCCGTCCAGGTAGTCGATCTGGCGGCGATGCAGCAGCAGGCGACGCTTGCGGTCGGGGTCCACGTTCCAGACGCCCCCGTTGGAGTAGGGGTGGATGTGCACGCCGTGCAGCCACGCCTGGCGGCCGCGGATGAGGCAGAAGGCGTCGGTGATCTGGCACGCCCGCTCGCGCAGGCTCTTGACCTCGGTGCCCGTGAGCTCGATGCCCGCCTCGAACGTCTCATCGATGAAGTACTCGTGGCGCGCCGAGCGGTTCTTGGCGATGGTCCTCTTGCCGGGCTTGGCCTGCTTGGCGCCGCCGGCCCCCCGCTTAGGCATCTGCCTCGCCCCCCTCGGCGGCGAGGTCCTCGTCGCTCTCTCGGATGAGCTCGAGCAGCGCCCTGGCCGCCGGCTCGCCCACCAGGTCACGGGCGCGCAGCGTCAGCGTGGCGGCCTCGTCGCGCGCGCCCGCGGCGACCGCGTCAGTGGCGCACATGAGCAGGCACACGGCGATCTCGGCGTTGGCTCCGTCGGGCAGGCCCTCGGCGGCGAGAAGCTCGGACGCCTCGGAGTCGCTCACCTGATCGGGGTCGCGGTCGGTGCCCGCCGCCTGGTCGAGCGCCGCGGCGAGGGCGGCGTCGCGCACGTCGAGGTTGCGCGCCGCGCGCAGGGCGGCCGCGGCGGTGCGGGGCTTGCCCTCGCCCGCGAGCCAGCCCGCGAAGTTCACGAAGGCGCGCGCGAGGTGGCGCGCGTCGCTCGCCCGCTCGAAGACGCTGTAGGTGAGCGCCAGGTACTCCTGGACGTTCCCGTCCAGGCGGTAGAGGTCGGCGAGGTTGAGGCGCGCGGCGCAGTCCATGGGGTCCCAGCGCACGGCGGCGCGCAGGGCTGCCGCGGCGCCCGCGTAGTCCTCCAGGTGGGCGCGCGCCAGGCCCAGGTCCGCATAGAGCCTGCCCAGCGGCTCGCCCACGTCGCGCAGCTCGCGCGGGTCCCTCTCGACGCGCCGGTAGGCCAGGCGCTCGAAGAGCGTGGGGAAGCTGAACCACTGAAGCTCGTCGGTGGTGGGGCAGTTGGCGTCCACGTAGGCCTCGGCGTCGTCGGCAAGACGGGAGAGCAGCCGCTCCGCCGTCTCGTCCTCGCCCTGGAGCAAGAGGCCCTCGGCCCGCTCCAGCTCCTCGGTCAGTGTGGTCTGATCCATCCGTCCTCCTCGCGGCGGAGGGCCGCACCCGCGGCCCGCGTCATGCCCGTCGTCTCAGTCTTCCCATTATCTCGCAGTCGTGTCACCGGGGTGCCGAGAAGGGCCCGCGTCGCCGCGAGCGAGCGCGAAGTCTATCCGGCCGCGCGCCACGTCCGCGCCCGTCACCTCCACGGCCACGCGCCGCCCGAGGCCCCAGACCTCGCCGGTGCTCTCGCCCGTGAGCGTCATGCGCGCCTCGTCGTACGCGTACCAGTCGCTCCCGAGCGCCCGGACCGGCACGAGCCCCTCCGCGCACGTGTCGTCCAGCGTCACGAAGAGCCCGAAGCGCTCGCAGCCCGTGACCACGCCCGAGAAGCGCTCGCCCACGCGCGACGAGAAGAGCTCCGCCATCTTGACGCGCTGCGAGGCGCGCCCGGCGGCGTCGGCGGCGCGCTCGCGCTCGGAGCACGTGCGGCAGAGCTGCGGGAGTGCCGCGGCCTGCGCGCGCATCTCGCGACCGTCCGCGCGGCCGTCGAGAAGCGCGCCGAGGGCGCGATGGACCGTCACGTCGGGATAGCGCCTGATCGGCGAGGTGAAGTGGCAATAGGCATCGGCCCCGAGCGCGTAGTGCCCCTCGTTGTGCGGCAGGTAGACGGCGCGCCGCTGGGCCCGCAGCAGCAGGGCGCTCGCGAGCGGCCCGCCGCTCGTCCCGCGGGCGCGGCTCAGCACCTCCTGGAGCGCGAACGGGCTTCCCGCGAGCAGGCCCGCCTCGGTCTCGGCGTCGAGAAGCCCCAGCTCGCGCAGGGGCTGCACGGTGGCGCGCAGGTCGTCGGGGGCCGGCCGCTCGTGCACGCGATAGGCCGCGGGCGCCTCGGCGTCGGCCAGGCGCCGCGCGACACACTCGTTGGCGAGCAGCATCGCCTCCTCGATGAGCCCCGTGGCGCGCGTGCGTCGCCGCACCGAGACCCCGGTGGGGCGGCCGTCGCCGTCGAGCGTCACCTTGGCCTCGACGGTCTCGAAGTCAACGGCGCCCCGCTCGCGCCTCACGCGCTCGCGCAGGGCGCGCACCTCGTCGAGCGCCCGGAGCGCCTCGGCCGCGCCCGCGGCGCGCGCGGGGTCCGCGCAGGGCAGCGCGTCAGGGCCCACACGCCCCTCGAGCAGCGCGTCCACGGTGTCGTAGTCGAGCCGCGCCGCCGAGCGGATCGCGCTTCTCGCCATCCGCGCGCTCGTCACGCGGCCGTGCGCGTCGAGACGCATCAGCACGCTCACGGCCAGGCGGTCCTCGCCGGGGCGCAGCGAGCACACGTCGTTGGAGAGGCGCTCGGGCAGCATCGGGACCACGCGGCCCACGAGGTAGGCCGAGCAGGTCCGGCGCTTGGCCTCGTTGTCGATGGGGGTGTCCGCGCCCACGTAGTGTGACACGTCCGCGATGTGGACGCTCACCTCGTAGCCGCCGTCGGGCATGCGGCACGCGCCCACCGCGTCGTCGAAGTCGCGCGCGTCGGCGGGGTCGACGGTCACGCAGAGCTCGTCGCGCAGGTCGCGGCGGCGCGGGTCAGCTGCGAGCGTGCCCTCCACGTCCGCGCGAATCTCCTCGGCCTGCGCCAGGGCCGACGCGGGAAACTCCCCCGCCAGCCCGAAGGAGGCCACGATCGCCTCGACGTTGAGGTCGAGCTCGTCCGCGGACCCCACGCGACGCTCCAGCGTGACCACCGCGGCGCTCGAGCGCGTGGGGTACTCGGTGATGCGCGCCACCACGACGTCGCCGGCGGTCACGCCCAGGCGCCCCGGGCTCGGGTCCTCGGGCACCACGAAGAAGTCGTGGCCGATGCGCGCGTCGAGCGGCGTCACTGCCCCGAGCGGGCCGGCCGGCGAGAAGCGCCCCAGGAACGTCTCCACCGCCCGCGACACCACGGAGCGCACCACCGCGCGCGGCGGGCGCCCCCGCGTCTCGACGAGCGCGACCTCGACCTCGTCCCCGTTCATGGCCTCGCGCTGGCCGTGCCGCACCAGGTCGAAGGTGCCCTCGGGCGTCTCGACGCGCGCGACGCCCGGCCGCGACACCACGAGCGTGCCCGTGAGCGTCCGCGCCCTCGAGCGCGGCCCTCCCGAGCGTCCCCGCCGCGTGTTCCCGTGATGCGCCCTCTTGCGACCCATGTTCCCTCCTCGCTCCCATTGTCGCCCATCCCGCGGCCCGGTGATCGCACGCGGGAGTGCGCTTCGCGGAACTCCCGCTTAGCGATCGCCGGGCCGGCCGCATCCGCTCGACAACGCGAGACCCCCAGGGCTGCTAAGCAGAGATTCCGCGAAGCGCATCTCTGCGTGCAGCCCTGGGGGTCCGGAAACCGTGCGTCTGCGTGCCCTTAGACCTTAAGGTAGCGACGCATGGCGATCGCCGAGCCAAAGAGGCCGATGACGAGGCCGATGACGAGCAGCGCCGCGTAGGTGGCGTAGAGCGTCATCTGCGGGATGTCGAACGAGAGGAACGAGAGGTTCGCCGCGAGCGCCGGCATCAGGAAGTGCAGCCCTACGGACAGCGCCCCGATGGCGAGGAGGGCGGCGATGAGCGCCTCGAGCGTGCCCTCCATGATGAACGGCCCGCGAATGAAGCCGTTGGAGGCGCCGACGAGGCGCATGATCGCGATCTCGCGACGACGCGCGCTGATGGCGAGGCGAATCGTGTTGTTGATGAACACGAAGGCCACGAACGTCAGCAGGATCACCAGGACCGCGGCGCCGATGCGCACGTAGTTGGTGACCTCGAAGAGCCGCTCGACCGTGCCCTGGCCGTACAGCACGTCCTCGGAGGGCGACGAGCCCTCGGTGTCCGCGCCGTCGCGGATCTCGAGGAACGTGGGGTCGTCCATGATGCGCTCGGCCGTCGAGGCCACCTGCTGCGGGTCGTCGAGGGTGATGACGAGCGACGCGGGCAGGGGGTTCTCGCCGTCGAGCGCCGCCACGGCGTCGCTCGCGTTGCGGTTGGACATCGAGGTGCGGTACTCCTCGAGCGCCTCGTCCTTGGACTTGTAGGTCACCGACGCGACGTTGTCCCAGTCGCTGACCTCCTGCTGGAACTCGTCGACGGCGTCCTGGTCGGCGCTGTCGGAGAGGAACGCCTGGATCGTGACGCTGTCCTCGACGCCGCCGACCACGCTGCTGATCATGGCGGAGCCGAGCACAAACAGGCCGATGATGAACAGCGAGAGGAAGATCGTCACCACGGCGCCGAGCACCGTCGTCCAGTTGCGGCGGAAGTGGTGGCCGGCCTCACGCAGGGAGTAGCCGAAGTTAGAGGGCGCCATAGTAGCCGTAGCCTCCCCTCTCCTGGTCGCGGACCACGTGACCGGCCTCGAGCGCGATGACGCGGCGGCGCATGGAGTCCACCATCTCGCGGTCGTGCGTGGCCATGACGACCGTGGTGCCGGCACGGTTGATGAGGTCGAGCAGCTTCATGATGCCCAGCGAGATGGCCGGGTCGAGGTTGCCCGTGGGCTCGTCGCAGACGAGCAGCGGCGGGCGGTTGACCATGGCGCGCGCCACCGAGACGCGCTGCTGCTCGCCGCCGGAGAGCTGGTCCGGGAAGTGGTCCATGCGCTCGCCGAGGCCCACCAGGCGCAGCACCTCGGGCACCTGCGCCTTGATGACGGACTTGGGCTTGCCGATGCACTCGAGGGCAAAGGCGACGTTCTCGTAGACCGTCTTGTCCGGCAGGAGCTTGAAGTCCTGGTAGACGGTGCCGATCTGGCGACGCAGGTAGGGAATCTTCTTGTTGCGCATACGGGTGAGGTCCTGACCGGCCACGATGACCTGGCCGGACGTCGCCTTCAGCTCGCGCGTGATGAGGCGCAGCAGGGAAGACTTGCCCGATCCGGAGTGACCCACCACGAAGACGAACTCGCCGGGATAGATGTCCAGGCTCACGTCGTCGAGGGCGGGCTTGTTGGGCTGGGCCGGGTAGATGAGTGTGACGTTTTTGAACGACACGGTGGGGGTGCCGGTGCGCGAGACCACCGGCGCGGCACCGTCCGCGAGGGACGAGTACACGCTGGTGGACGCCGGCTGCGCGTCCTCGCTGGCGGTCGGCTCGGCCGCGGTGACGACGTGGACGGCCTCGGGCTCGCTCTGGGCCGAGGCGGCCTCGGCCGTCTCGGCGCCCGCGTCCGGAGCCGCGCCGGCGGCGAACGCGCCGGCGTCGTCAGCCGCGGGCGCCTCCGCCTGCGGTTCCGCCTCGGAGGAGACGACCCTCAGCGGCTCGACGTCCTCCGACCCCTGTCGCTCAGTGCTGCGAAAGTGACTGGCCACAGAAGCTCCTTATCCTTGCTCGATACGGACAAACACGCACATAGTCTAGCAAACGCCCTGATGCACCGGGGGCCCTTCTCCTCGCGTCCACATAAAGAGAAGGGGCGGCCCGAAGACCGCCCCCTCGCGTGCCCTGCGTGACGACGCTAGGCGAGAACCGCCTCGACGGCGCTGACGACGCCCGCGGCGTCGAGGCCGTAGACGTGCAGCAGCTCGGTCGCCGGGCCGGACTGACCGAAGGTGTCCTTGACGCCGACCTTGCGGACAGGCACGGGGCACCGCTCGGAGAGCACGTCGCACACGGCGCTGCCGAGGCCGCCGATGACGGAGTGCTCCTCGGCCGTGACCACGTGGCCGGTCTTGGACGCGCTCTTCACGAGAAGCTCGGCGTCGATCGGCTTGATCGTGTGCATGTCGATGACCTCGGCGGAGACGCCCTTCTCGGCCAGCGTCTCGGCGGCCTCGAGGGCGGCCTGGACCATGAGGCCGCACGCCACGATGGTGACGTCGGCGCCCTCGCGCTTGACGATGCCCTTGCCGACCTGGAACTCGAAGGTCTCGGGGTCGTTGACCACCGGAACGGCGAGGCGGCCGAAGCGCATGTAGACGGGGCCGTCGAGCTCGTAGGCGGCGCGAACCGTGGCGCGGGCCTCGGTGTCGTCGCACGGCACGATGACGGTCATGCCCGGGATGGTGCGCATGAGGGCGATGTCCTCGTTGCACTGGTGGGTGGCGCCGTCCTCGCCCACGGAGATGCCGGCGTGCGTGGCGCCGATCTTCACGTTGAGGTGGGGGTAGCCGATGGAGTTGCGCACCTGCTCGAAGGCGCGGCCCGCGGCGAACATCGCGAAGGTGCTCGCAAAGGCCACGCGGCCCGTGGTGGCGACGCCGGCAGCGAGGCCCATCATGTTGGACTCGGCGATGCCCGCGTCGAAGAAGCGGTCGGGATAGGCGGCCTTGAACTTGCCGGTCTGCGTGGCGGCGGCGAGGTCGGCGTCAAAGACGACGAAGTCGTCGTGCTCGGCGCCCAGCGCGACGAGCTCCTCGCCGTAGCTCTGGCGCGTGGCGATCTTCTTGGTGTCGGCCATCGGTTACGCCTCCTTCGAAAGCTCGTCCATGCCCTGGGCGAACTGCTCGTCGTTGGGGGCCTTGCCGTGCCAGCCCACCTGGTTCTCCATGTACGAGACGCCCTTGCCCTTGACGGTCTCGGCGACGATGCACACCGGGGCGCCCGTGACCTCGCGCGCCTCGGCGAAGGCGGCGCGGATCTGCGCCATGTCGTTGCCGTCGGCGAGCTCGATCACGTGGAACTTGAACGCGCGGAACTTGTCGGCGATGGGCATCGCGGAGTTGACCTCCTCGATGGAGCCGTCGATCTGCAGGCCGTTGTGGTCCACGATCAGGCAGAGGTTGTCGAGGGCGTGGTTGCCGGCGAACATCGCGGCCTCCCAGACCTGCCCCTCCTCGATCTCGCCGTCGCCGAGCAGGCAGTAGGTGCGATAGGTGTCGCCCCAGTGCTTGGCGGCGAGCGCCATGCCCACGGCGGCGGAGATGCCCTGGCCGAGCGAGCCGGTGGTCATGTCCACGCCGGGGGTATCGTTCATGTTGGGGTGACCCTGCAGACGGCTGTCCACGTGGCGCAGGGTCTCGAGCTCCTCGACGGGGAAGAAGCCGCGCTGGGCGAGCGTCGCGTAGAGGCCCGGGGCGGCGTGGCCCTTGGAGAGGACGAAGCGGTCGCGGTCCGCCTTGCGCGGATCCACCGGGTCGACGTTCATCTCCTCGAAGTACAGGTACGCGAGGATGTCGGCCGCGCTGAGCGAGCCGCCCGGGTGCCCGGACTTAGCGGCGTGCGTGCCCACCAAGACGCCCTTTCTGATCTCGGTGGCGACGTGCCTGAGCTCGTCGTCGGTCATGGTGTCTCCCTTCTAGAGGCGTTGACTACACCTGGCCGCGCGGTCGGTCAGGGGGCGCAGAGGCGCCCACTCTAGAAAAGATAGCAGAACCGCGGCCGCTCAGGACCCGTCCGCCTCGCCGGAGCCGCCGCCGGTTGCCCAGCGGTGGTAGCCCACGACGAAGCGATCGAGGTCCCCGTCCTCGAGGACGGACTCCACGTTGCCCGTCTCCACGCCCGTGCGCAGGTCCTTGACGAGCTGGTAGGGGTAGAGCACGTAGCTCCTGATCTGGTTGCCGAAGCCGATGTCGTGCTTGGGACCGCGCAGCTCGTCGAGCTCCGCGGCACGCTTGGCGAGCTCCATCTCGTAGAGGCGCGCGCGCAGGATCTTCATCGCGAAGGCCTTGTTCTGGAGCTGACTGCGCTCGTTCTGGCAGGTGACCACCGTGCCGGTGGGGAGGTGCGTGATGCGCACGGCGGAGTCGGTGGTGTTGACGCCCTGGCCGCCGTGGCCGGAGGCGTGGTACACGTCGATACGCAGGTCGTTGGGATCGATGTCGACCTCGACGTCGTCCGGCAGCACCGGCAGGACCTCCACGCCGGCGAAGGTGGTCTGCCGGCGCTTCTTGTCGTCGGTGGGCGAGATGCGCACCAGGCGGTGCACGCCCTGCTCGGCGCGGAGCATGCCGTAGGCGTTTCTCCCGCTCACCGTGAACGTGGCGCGGTCGAGGCCGATCACCTCGGCGGCGGGCGCGTCGTTGACCGTGACCTTCCAGCCGCGGCGCTCGCAGTAGCGCAGGTACATGCGGAAGAGCATCGCGCACCAGTCCTGCGCCTCGAGGCCGCCCTGGCCGGGGGTCACCGTGACGATGGCGTCGCCATGGTCCAGGTCGTCGGTGAACCAGCTCGAGAGCTCGAGCTCGGAGAGCTCGTCCTCCAGCTCCCCGGCGAGTGACGACGCCTCGGCGAGAAGGTCCTCGTCCCCGGTCTCCTCCCCCAGCTCGAGGGCGGCCGTCGCGTCCTCGAGGCGCGCGTGGGCACGGTCGATGCTCGCGACATCGTCGCGAGCGGACGAGAGGCGCTCCATGACGGCGCGGGCAGCCTCGGCGTCGTCCCAGAAGCCGGGCTCGGCGCTTCTCGCCTCGAGCTCGGCGACCTCGCCGCGGCGCTCGTCTATGTGCAGGTACCCCTCGACCTCGGTCAGGCGCGCCGTGAGGGCGTCGAGGTCGGCCTTGGTGACGTCTGCCATCTATCGGTTCCTGCCGTGGCAGTGCTTGAACTTCTTGCCGCTGCCGCAGGGGCAGGGGTCGTTGCGGCCGACGCCAACGTAGGGGTCGGGGTCATCCGACTTGCGATAGGTCCGGGGCTTGCCGGGCGCCGGCTGGGCGGGAGCCGCGGCGCGGCCCGCGGGAGCGGGCGCGCGGCCGGCGCCGGAGCGGTCCCCGTCGACCTCTGAGGGGCCCGAGTAGCGGGCGCCGCGCAGGGCGTCGTCGTCGGCGTCGTCGGACGGGGCCGCGGGACGGACGGCGACCTCCAGGCGCAGGATCGTGCGCAGGAAGTCCTCGTACATCGTGTTCACGAGCTCGCTGAAGGCCGCGTAGGCCTCGGTCTTGTACTCCACGAGCGGGTCGCGCTGGCCGAAGCCGCGCAGGCCGATGCCCGTCTTGAGGTAGTCCATGTCCTGCAGGTAGGCGCGCCAGCGCACGTCGATGATGCGAAGCATGACCTGCGCGGCGAGCGCGTTCATGGGAGCCTCGCCGATGCGCTCCGCCTTCTCGGCGAAGCAGCGGCGCACGAAGTCGCTGACCTCGTCGACGACGCTGCCCTCGTCCTGGTCGTCCGTGACCTCGGGGACGTCCTTGCGCCCGGTCAGGTCCTGGAGCCATCGGGTGAGGCCGGCGACGTCCCACTCGGCGTGGTGGCGGCCCTCGGGGCAGAAGGAGGCGACCTCGCGCTGGACCGTGTCGTAGGCGACCTCGTCCACGCGCGCCATCAGGTCCTTGCCGTCGAGGATGCGGTTGCGCTCCTCGTAGATGACGTCACGCTGCATGTCCATGACGTTGTCGTAATCCAGGACGTTCTTGCGCATGGCGAAGTTGGCCTCCTCCACCTTGCGCTGCGCGCTCTCCACGGCCTTGGTGACGAGCTTCGCCTGGATGGGCATGTCGTCGGGCATCTCGTACTTCTGCATCATGGCCGAGATGCGGTCCATGCGGTCGCCGCCGAAGAGCCGCATGAGGTCGTCCTCGAGCGAGAGGTAGAACTGCGTCTCGCCCGGGTCGCCCTGGCGGCCGGCGCGGCCGCGGAGCTGGTTGTCGATGCGCCGGCTCTCGTGGCGCTCGGTGCCGATCACGCACAGGCCGCCGGCCTCGATGACGTGCTCGCGCTCCGTGCGGCACTGGACGCGGGCCCGCTCGATGGCGCGGTCGCGCTCGGCGATGATGCGGGCGAGCGTCTCGGCGTCGACCTCGAGGCCCTCCTTGGCGAGCATCTCGGACGTGAGGTGCTCAGGGTCGCCGTCGCCGAGGATGCGCTGCACCGCCTCGCGGCTGACCCCGAAATCGGTGTTGCGGACCTCGTCCTCGCCCAGCTCCTCGGGGTTGCCGCCGAGCAGAATGTCGGTGCCGCGGCCGGCCATGTTGGTCGCGATGGTGACGGCGCCCTCGCGTCCGGCCTGGGCGACGATCTGCGCCTCGCGCTCGTGGTACTTGGCGTTGAGCACGTTGTGCTTGATGCCGCGCTTGTCAAGGATGCGCGAGAGCCGCTCGGAGTTCTCGATGGACACGGTGCCCACCAGGCACGGCTGGCCCTTGGCGTGGCGCTCGGCGACGTCGTCGGCGACCGCCCTGAACTTCGCGTCGACCGTGCGGTAGACGAGGTCGTCGTAGTCCTTGCGGATGAAGGGCTTGTTGGGCGGAATGACCTGCACGGGGACGTGGTAGACCTCACGGAACTCCGCGTCCTCGGTCATGGCCGTGCCCGTCATGCCCGAAAGCTTGTCGTACATGAGGAAGTAGTTCTGGAGCGTGATCGTGGCGAGCGTCTGGTTCTCCTCGCGGACGGCCACGCCCTCCTTGGCCTCGATCGCCTGGTGCAGGCCCTCGGAGTAGCGCCTCCCCTCCATGATGCGGCCCGTGAACTCGTCGACGATCTTGACCTCGCCGTTGACGACCACGTACTGCTGGTTGACGTGGAACATGTACTCGGCCTTGAGCGCCTGCTGGAGGTGGTTGACGAGCTGGCCGGACGGGTCGGCGTAGAGGTCGCCCTTGCCGAGGGCCTTCTCGATCTTCTTGAGGCCCTCGTCGGTCGCGGCGATCGTGTGCTTGGCCTCGTCCATCTCGAAGTCCACGTCCGGCGTGAGGCCGCGGACCGCACGGGCGAAGTCCTTGTAGGTGCTCGCCGACTTGGTGCCGACGCCCGAGATGATCAGCGGCGTGCGCGCCTCGTCGATGAGGATGGAGTCGGCCTCGTCGACGATCGCGAAGTTGAACCCGCGCTGGACCCGCATGTCGGCGCGCGTGACCATGTTGTCGCGCAGGTAGTCGAAGCCGAACTCGGAGTTGGTGCCGTACGTGACGTCGGCCGCGTACGCCGGCTTCTTCTGGGCCGGGCGCATCCCGTTCTGGATCAGGCCCACGGACATGCCGAGGAAGCGGTAGATGCTGCCCATCCACTCGCTGTCGCGCTTGGCCAGGTAGTCGTTGACGGTGACGATGTGGACGCCCTTGCCCGGGATCGCGTTGAGGTATCCCGCGAGCGTCGAGACGAGCGTCTTGCCCTCGCCGGTCTTCATCTCGGCGATGGTGCCCTTGTGCAGCGCGGCGCCGCCCTCGATCTGCACGTCGAAGTGACGCAGCCCGATCGTGCGCACCGACGCCTCGCGCACCGCGGCGAAGGCCTCGGGGAGAAGGTCGTCGAGGGTCTCGCCCCGGTCGTAGCGCTCGCGGAAGCGCGCGGTCATCCCGCGGAGCTCCTCGTCGTCCATGGCCTGGAAGGTCGGCTCGAACTCGTTCACGCGGCCGGCGATGCGCTCGAGCTCCCTGAGCTCGCGGTCCGAGCCCACGGAGAGGATCTTGGAGAGAAAGTTGGGCATGTGACTCCCTTGTGCAGCCGAGAATCGAGTGCCGGTCGGCACTCACCCTCAACACTCTACCCGTTGGTGCCCCGGCCGGGGGCCGTGTGCGTCCCTCACACCAAAAGCGCACCTCCGGTGGCGGGGCCCCCGTCGGGGCCGTCCGCCCCGTCGGCTCCCTCTGCGCCGTCCGCTCCCTCGACGACGCGACGCGCGCCGCGCCTCCCCCTTCTCGCCCGCGCGAGACGCGCCGAGAAGTCCTCGCTCTGCCGGTCGGCCTCCACGGCGCGCCCGCAGGCCCTGAGCGCCCTCACGAGCGCCACGACCGCGTCCTCCCGCAGGTCGTCGGTCGCCACCGCCTCGCGCGCCAGCCGGACCCCGGTGCGCTCGCGACCGAGGCGGGTCGCCGCCCCGGCACCCGCCACCATCGCATCGGCGAACAGCTCCCGGAGCTCGTTGCGGAGCCCGGTGACGAAGCCCGTGGCGTCCACCGAGGGAAGGTAGAGGTCGCCCTCGTAGAGCTCCTCCGCCCTGAGCGCCAGCTCGAGGGCCCGCTCGTCATCGAGGCTGTCGGCCGCCGCCCGCGCGAGCCTCCTGAACTCGTCCACGTCGCAGCTCACGAGCCCCATGTCGAGCGATATCTCCCGCGTCGTGCGACTCGCCACGAAGGGGTCGAGGTCCGGGTCTATCTCGGCGATGGCGCGGCGCAAGACACTCGTGGCCTGGTACGCGCGGCTGAAGCCTCTCACGTAGTCGCAGTCGGGCCAGACCTGCTCGACCAGGCGGAACCGCTTCGTCCCCGACCCGTGCTGCAGCACCAGGTACTCGAGGAAGGGCTTGGCGTTCCGGCGCTCCAGCTTCCAGTCCGCCACCAGGACGCCCCGCACGCGCAGGGAGAAGCCCCCGAGCAGGTCGAGGCGCAGCGGGGCCTCGTCCCGGGACTCCTCACGGGAATCCGGGCGCCCGTCTGCGGCGGGCGCGCCGCCCGCGCGCGGCGCCCCTCCTGCGCCCTCTCCCAGGGCCCTCCTCCACGACGGGGGCAGCCGCCGGGCCATGAGGTCGGAGAGCTCGCCCATGCCCGAGAGGAGCAGGCGCAGCAGCCACAGGGCGTTCCAGGGCACCTCGTCGGGCAGCGCGTCCCCATCACCGGGGAGCTGTCCCTCCTCGAGAAGCGCCGCGCTCACGAGCGAGCGAACGGCGCCCAGGTCGTCCCCGCATCCGTCCTCCCCGATCCGCGCCCGTCCTCCCATCAGGTAGCGTGCCACGCCCTTGAGCAGATCAGCCACGCGGACGAAATAGGCCGCGCCCAGGCCCGTGGCAACGGAGGACGCGAGCGAGGCTCGCACGTGCGCCCGCGCGACGGACCCCTCGCGAAGATCGAGCACGCTGCCCGTCAGCAGCGCGGCCATCTGCACCATCGCGCTCCCCGAGCGCTCCGCGCGAGTCACGAGCGCCTGCGCCCGCGCGCCGCCGTCCCCCTCGTCGAGCAGGGCGGCCTCCACCATCTGCTCCACCACGAGGTAGCCCGCGAGCCCGCGCATCGTCCGCCTGCGAAGCAGCTCGCGCGCCTCGTCCGGAACCGCGTCCTCGTGGGGCTCACCTCCCGTCATCAGACGGGCCAGCTCCTCGTCCACCGCGAGAAGCGCCCCGGACACCGTGCCGGGCCGCAGCTCGCCCGGAGCTGCGGCGAGCCGGCGCAGGACGTCCGTGAACCTGCCGTCCCCCATCAGCACGCACGCCTCCGCGTGAACGCGCAGTCTGCGCCCGAGGTCATCGCCCGGGGCGCCGAGCGTGTCGAGGGGCGGCCTCGTCCCCGTCAGGAACCGGCACGCGTCCGCGATCAGACGGGCCGTGCCGCGCCCTCGCCCCTCGAAACCGTCAGTCCCCTCCTCGCCGCGGCCGGTCAGCGCTCCCACGGCGTCGAGCAGCGCCTCAGCGCGCTCCCCGCGCGGGCAGTCGGGCCGCCCGAGCGCATGCCGCACGAGGTCGACCTCCCCCTCGTTGAGAAACGCCGCACCCTCCTCGACGACGAGCTCGCAGACTCCCTCGCACTCCGAGAGCGCGCCGAGCGCCGCCGCCCGCGCGTAGTCCCCGCGCCCCACCAGAAGGCGCATGGCCGCCGTGGGTACCTCCGGGTAGAGCGCGCAGGCATGGTCGAGGCGCCTCATGCAGACGCGCAGCGCCATGTCATCCCGCGCGGTGAGGCTCGAGAACCCCGTGAGGTCGGGACTGACGCCGAACAGCGGCGCGTTGGCGCAAATGCCCTCGAGAACGTCTCTGTGGACCCCTCCGGAGACGCGAGCCAGGTCGTCGTACGTCCCCGCGCCGAGCAGAAGCATGCCGAGCCTGGCGCGACACTCCTCGTCCGAGAGACTCGGACGCACGGACAGCGCCAGAAGCTCCCCGAGCGCGTCGAGGTAGGACGCGCCCGGGCGAAGGTCGCGCCCCCTCTCGAGCGCCCCCGCTCCGAGCGAGGCCACCAAAGAGGGAATCCCGCGAGTGACGCTCGCCAGAGATGCCCCCTCCGTTTCCGGGTCGGACGCGGGGAGCGGGCACAGCAGCTGGGGCGCGCGCAGCACCTTGCACTCGGGAAGCTCCTCGAGCAGCTGAGCGCCCTCAGGAGCCACCGAGAGGACGACCGAGGCCCCTGACGACCACATACGTCGCAGTGCGCGCACCTGACGGGCCACGCGAGCCTCGTCGCAGGGTGGGAGCTCGTCAAGACCGACCAGGATGGAACCGTCCGTCTGCGAGACCCTGCGAGCGAGACGCGTGAGGAACTGTGTCGCGCTCTCCGGGGACGATGCGCCCAGGTCGCGTCGGAGCACGCGGGTCCCCAAACGAGCGCCCCAGGCGAGCGCGGCTAACACCACCTCCCGCGCGCCCATCCCGGGCTCGGCACAAAGGGCGAGCAGAATGGGGCGCGGGGGACGCTCGTTGTCGGACCCGCCCGCCTCGTCGACGACGCGAGCCCACAGCTGCTCCGCAAAATCCGCTTCGGTAAACGGCTTCATTCGAAACGCCCCCAACACACCGTGACACCAGACACGCCGCCGCGCGGCAGTATCTAACATAGCCACATTTGTGACGCCCATGCGACGTTTTGAGAAATCATGGGAAACAAAATTGGGAGCTTCGTGCAAGTTAGCGGTCAGCTAGGTGTTTACCTGCTGTTTTGCAATACGAAAATGGTGAGTTGGGAATGATTGGTTACGACACCGAATCGTCGTAAGCGAGTGATGGGGGAGTCGATTCCATGGGGCTCCGGCCACAAAGAAGGCCCCCGTTCGGAGGCTTGGACAGCGAAATGCCCCTTGTTGGTCAGCGACGTCCTGCTCTCCCACGGACTGACTCCGCAGTACCATCGGCGCTCGGGGGCTTAACT